>JAYUFP010000082.1:0-7891 GCA_043738665.1 Isosphaeraceae bacterium | reverse complement strand
GCCGTCATCCTGTGGCGGCGGACTCCCAAGTCGGGCGGTTAAGAGTCGCGCCGCCCCAGGAACTGTGTAGTTGGCGATCGAATCGATTCGCGCAAGTGGTACGCATAAAATGTTTTGCGTCATTCGCGATCCGGAGCGGGTCCGCGCGGGTGCGGGATCGGGTTTGCGATTCGCCCCTGGACCGGGGTTCGATGCGATCCGGGTGAGAGTTGGGGTCACGAACGGCCACGTTGGCGTTCTTGAGCCGGGACTTGGTCTTCTCCAGATCCACAAGCTCATGATAATGCGTGGCGAACAGCGTGCGGCAGCCGACGTGGTCGTGAAGGTGCTCGGTGACCGCCCACGCCAGCGAGATCCCGTCGAAAGTGCTCGTACCTCGGCCGATCTCGTCGAGGATCACCAGGCTCTTCGCGGTCGCGTTGTTGAGGATGTTCGCCGTCTCGGTCATCTCGACCATGAACGTCGATTGACCCCGGCTCAATTCGTCGGTCGCTCCGACCCGGGCGAAGAGTCGGTCGACGACTCCAAGTTTCGCCCGTTTCGCGGGGACGAAGCTCCCGATCTGGGCGAGGACCGCGAGCAATGCGACTTGCCGAATATACGTGCTCTTGCCCGCCATGTTAGGCCCGGTGATCACCAGGATCGTCCCCGAATCGGGGCCGAGCGTCGTGTCGTTCGGGACGAATTCGCCGGCGGACATGAGCGCGTCAAGGACCGGATGCCGACCCGATTCGACCTCCAGGATCGGCTCGGCGACGACCTCGGGACGAACGTATTGATGCTTCACCGCGAGTTCGGCGAGGGCCGTCAAGACGTCCACTTGCGAAAGTACGGCGCCCGCCTGGATCAGGCGCGGGGCCTCGGCGGCGACGCGGTCGCGGAGGGTCACGAACAGCTCGAATTCCAGCTCGCAAGCCCGGTCCTCGGCCCTCAGAACCTTGTCCTCATACTCTTTGAGCTCAGGAGTGATGTAACGTTCGGCGTTGCGGACCGTCGAACGCCTCGTGTAGCCTGGCGGAATCTTTGACGCCTGGGAGTGAGTGATCTCGATGTAATAACCCGAGACCTTGTTGAACGCGATCTTGAGGTTGTTGATGCCGGTCAAGCGAATCTGCTCGGCCTGATAGCGGGCGATCCAGGTTTTCCCCCCCTTGGCAATCTCACGAAGCTCGTCAAGCTCCGCATGATAACCCGCGCGGATGAGCCCTCCCTCTTTGAGCGGCAGCGGGGGATTATCGACGATCGCCGAATCGATCGCCGTGCGAACCTCCGGGCATAGTTCCAGGCCCGATTCGAGCTCGACCAGCCGCTTGGAACCCCGCGCGGCCAGCCTCGCCTTGATCTTGGGCAGGAGTGAAAGCGTGCGTGCCAAGGCCGCAAGATCGCGCGGTGTGGCTCGACC
Organism: Isosphaeraceae bacterium; assembly: GCA_043738665.1. Lineage (GTDB taxonomy): Bacteria > Planctomycetota > Planctomycetia > Isosphaerales > Isosphaeraceae > JAYUFP01. The sequence goes on along the minus strand of JAYUFP010000082.1, from coordinate 6,489 downwards.
CGTTCCGACCCGCGCCGCGAGGCGTTCGAGGTCGTAGGCTTCGCCGAGCGAGTCTCGCAGATCGGCCCTCAAGGTCGCGTCGCGAGTCAATTCGGCGACGGCGTCCTGACGCTCGACAATCGCGTCGACCTTCGTCAGCGGCGAGGTCAGCCATTCCGCCAACAGCCGCGCACCCATCGGCGTGCTGGTCCGGTCGATCACGGCGAGCAGCGAGCCTTCCCGCTTGTTTTCGCGGAGGGTCCGCGTCAGTTCAAGGCTCCGGCGCGTCATCTCGTCGAGCGCCAGGGTTTCGGCCTTTCGGTAAGGTATCAGCTTCGTGATGTGGCTAATGGACGACTTCTGAGTCTCTCGCAGATAGGCGATCAGGGCACCTGCGGCGGTGACTTCCGGAGCGTTGTCATCGACGCCGAAGCCTTCGAGGGTCGCCGTCTTGAAATGCTCGAAAAGGGCAATCCTCGCCTGTTCGGCCTGGAAATCCCACGACGGGCGCGAGGTGACCGCGAGGCTTCCATGGGATCTCAACGCGCGGACCCATGGAGCGTCGAGGCTGGTTTCCGACAGAAGTGTCTCGGCGGGGCTAAGCCGCGCGATATCGTCGGCGAGCTCGGTCCTTCCGACACCGCTAAGCATGAACCGGCCGGTCGAAAGTTCGACCCAGGCCATTCCAAGTTTGCCGCCGGACTCGACCACCGCGGCGAGGTAATTGGCGGCGCGGGGGTCGAGCAAGGCTTCGTCGGTGAGGGTGCCGGGAGTGACGACCCGAACGATCTCGCGCTTGAGGAGCCCCTTGGCGAGTTTCGCGTCTTCGACCTGCTCGCAGACCGCCGCGCGCTGCCCGGCCTGGACGAGCTTGGCAAGGTACGACTCGAGCGCGGGATGCGGAAACCCGGCCATCGGCTGGGCGTTAGGCCCCTTGTCGCGCGTCGTGAGAGCCAGACCGAGGAGCGCGGCGCCTCGTTCAGCGTCCTCGCCGAACATCTCGTAAAAGTCGCCCATGCGGAACAGCAGGAGGGCGTCCGGATCGCGCGCCTTGAGCGTACGATACTGGGTCATCATCGGCGTTTCGGACACGTCGCTCATGGGAAAGGGCCGGTCCTCTCGACGGGTGCCCCGAAGGCATTCACCCGATCGGGGGAACTCCCCCCGGCTTTTTCCGATAGCGAATGACGGGTGCGAGGACGGAGGGGACAGACGAATCCGCGAAACAAAACGAGGCCTAGCCGGCAAAAATGGCCGGCTCGACGACGTCTCGAATCGCGATCACGGGCGGAGTTCTTCCGCGCGAGTCCGCCCGTTTTATTCAGAACTTGTCGAGTGCGGCCTGTTCTTCGGGATAGATCTCAAAGACCTGGTCGAGCCGGGTGATCCGGAAGACTTCGAGAAGGTCGGGGTGGATGCAGCAGAGCTTGAGCTTACCTTTGACCGCGCCAACCTTCTTCTTGAGGTTGATCAGCTTGCCGAGGGCCGCGCTCGAAAGATACTGAACATTCCCGAAGTTGAGAAGGAGTTGCTTGTGCCCCTCTTCTTCCACCAGGGCGTAGAGTTGATCACCCACTTCCTGGATGTTCTCCTCGGTGACGATCTTGGTATCGACGAAGCTCACGACGGTGACGCCGTCGATGGATTCCAGGCGAAGATGACGGCGAGGGCCTTGGGACATCGGCAAACTCCTGTCCAGGATCGGAACCGCGACGCGCCTGGCATCGGGGCGTCGTTTTGGGGATGGACTGGTCCCGCGGGTGAGCGGCCTCTCGGTCATAGTGCCGGACACGACGGACCACCCGATCGAGGCGTCTTGAAAGAACTCCTCCACAATTACCACAATCGTCTGGGGAATCAAGGTTTTACTCTCCGCACGACACGATTGCCGCGGCGAAATCGCGAGGCTTCGGGATTCGGCGAAATTTCGGATTTCAATCGACGGGGCTCTCAAAGGGCTCTTCGATCGACGATTACCGACCCCCACGACCCTGGCCGACTCGCGGCTTCGCGGCGGCGCAGTCACTGACCGCGAAGCTGGGCGCTTGATCGTCGGGCGCGCGAGGGCTATCTTGGATATTCCTTCAAGCCGGGGGTCGACCGGTGTGTCGGGCCTTTCCTGCCGCCGTCCCCCATCTTGGCCGGCCGAAACAACGGCGACCCTGCGCGCCGAACACAGACCTCGGAGAACTCACGAATGCGACGCAAGTGGACGATCCTCGCCGCCGTCATGTTCGCGGTCACCCTGACCGCGACGGGCGTTTCCTTGGCCGATGAAGACTCCCCGATCCACAAGTTGATGGAAAAGGTCGGCTCCAAGGGCACTGCCATCAAGAAAGCGATCCGCACCCCCGTGGCCTACAAGAAAGACCGCGAGGCCGTGATCAAGCACGCCGAGGATCTCATCGACCTGGGTAAAAAAGCCAAGGACATGAAGGAATCAGCCGAGAAGCAAAAGAAGGAATTCTCCGAGTGGCAGAAGCTTTGCGACGATTTCATCAAGAAGTCGACCGACTTCAAGGAATTCGCCGAGAAGTCCGGCACAACCAAGGACGACCAGGAAGCCGCCAAGAAGGCCTACGCGACCGTCAACGCGAGCTGCACCTCGTGCCACAATGTCTTCCGGGTTGACGACGACAAATAAATGAACGGCGAACGACGGAGGCCCTCCCCCGCGTGAATTCGCGGCACGGGGCCTCCCTCGTCAACCGGCAAGGCCTGAGATTTTTTTGCCGTTGTCCATGACGCATGACCCGCCGGATCGCAGCGCACGCTTCCGCTTGCTTGAACTCAGCGATCCTGATGTCCCCACGAACCTGGCCATCGACGAGGCGCTCCTCATCGCCGCCGAAGAGCGCGGCGCCGGTCCGACCCTCAGGATTTGGGAATCCTCTCGTCCCGCCGTGATCCTCGGGGCATCGGGACGCTTACATGACGATGTCGAGGTCGACCGTTGTCTCGCCGACGGAATCGTGATCGCCCGACGGTCCAGCGGAGGGGGGACCGTCATGATCGGACCGGGGGCCTTGAATGTCGCCGTCGTCCTTCCGACCGACTTCGCGCCGGGCCTTACGGCGGTCGACAAGGCGCAACTTTTTGTTCTCGAAAGGATTGCGGAAGCCATCCGCGCGGCGGGACTTCCCGCGGGAGTTCAGGGGTCGGGAGACCTCACACTCAACGGCCGCAAGTTCTCGGGAAGCGCCCAGCGCAGGCTCAGGAATCACTTCTTGATCCACGCAAGCCTTCTCTACGCGTTTCCGATCGAGGCAATCGTCCGTTACACCAAACACCCCAAACGACAGCCCGCCTACCGCGAAGAACGACCGCACGACGCCTTTCTGACGAACCTCGACATGTCACGAGACGCCCTGATCCATGCTTTGAAATCGGCATGGCTGGACGATGCGGCCTCGGAATCGGTTGCTGTTCCCCGAGACCTCGTACACCGACTTGTCGAGGAAAAATTCGGTCAGCGCGCCTGGGTCATACGACTCTAATCGACCAAATCGAGGCGGCGGCCCCTTCCCCTGCCTTCATAATGGCAATGATGGAGTGCGAGTGCCCGAATCCCACCCCGGTATCGCCTATTCGCTCGAAGACGTACCATTCACGAATCAACGGGGGACGTTTCGGGGTTTGGGGCGTCTCTTTTTTTCGGTATGCTGGACGGTCTTGACGCGACTCCCCGGAGCTTCGGGGATATAACGATCATTAATCAACGAACATCGCTCGGGAGAGGACGTCCGCCTGCGAGACCTCGCCCGACCAGGGTGCTTATCCCATGAACCGCTCGACGGTCGCAAATCGTTGGAACCTCGAACTCCTTGAAGAATACCAACAGCGCTGGAGGAACGACCCGAACTCGGTCGAGGAATCCTGGCGCAACTTCTTTGAGGGTTATGAACTGGGACAATCAAACGGCGAAATTTCCGCGACGCCTGCCGACTCCGCGGACGACTTCGCCCGCGCCCAGTCGGGGGTGACACGCCTTCTCGACGCCTACCGTGAGATCGGGCACTACCTCGCCGATCTGGACCCCCTCCAGATGGTCCCCGTCCGCGACACCCACGAACTCCTCGAACCTTCGGCATTCGGGCTCACCGAACCCGACCTCGACCGCAGGTTCTTCAACACGATCACCGACCCGCCTTACGCCACCCTCCGTGAGCTGATCGCGATCCAGAAGCAGACATACTGCGGCAAGATCGGCGTCGAGTATATGCACATTCGCAACCCGCAGATCCGCAAGTGGCTCCAGGAGCGCATGGAGCCGACCCGGAACCAGCCGAGTTTCGATATTCGCCGCAAGCGCCGATTTATCTTGAAGTTAAATGCGGCGGAGCTGTTCGAGACGTTCCTCCAAACCCACTACGTGGGTCAGAAGCGGTTTTCGCTGGAAGGCGGCGAGATGCTGATCCCCCTCCTCGACGCCGTCATCGAACGGTCGGCGAGTTTCGGGGTCAAGGAAATCGTCCTGGGGATGCCCCACCGCGGACGCCTCAATGTTCTCGCGAACACGCTGAACAAGCCTTACGGGATGATCTTCGCCGAGTTCGAGGAGAACCTGCCGGAGACCGTCGCGGGCGACGGTGACGTCAAGTATCACCTGGGGTTCTCCGCCGATCACGTCACCTCGGACAAGCACCAGATCCACCTGTCGTTGACGCCGAATCCGAGCCACCTTGAGGCTGTCAACCCGGTCGTCGAGGGGCGGATGCGTGCCAAGCAGCGCCGGTTCAAGGACAAGGACCGCAAGCTCGGCATTCCGATCCTGATCCACGGCGACGCCGCGTTCGCCGGTCAGGGATTGGTGGCCGAGACGTTGAACCTCTCGCAGCTTCACGGCTATCGCACGGGCGGAACGATCCATCTCGTGGTGAACAATCAGATCGGCTTCACCACCGCCCCGACCGACAGCCGCTCAACCCGATACTGCACCGACGTCGCCAAGATGATCGAGGTGCCGATCTTCCACGTGAACGGCGACGACCCCGAAGCCGTGATTTATGTCGGCGAACTCGCCCTCGACTTCCGTGAGACCTTCGGCCTCGATGTCGTGATCGACATGGTCTGCTACCGTCGTCACGGCCACAACGAGGGCGACGAGCCGGCGTTCACCCAGCCGTTGATGTATGGCAAGATCAAGGAACGCAAGACCGTCCGCGAGCTTTACACCGAGCGGCTCGTGAACTCGGGCGAGATCACTCGAGAAGAAGCCGAGACGATCTACGAGACCTTCGGCGAGAAGATGCAGGAGGTCTACGACGAGGTCCACAGCGGAAATGTCCCCGAAAAGGCCATCCAACCCGGATTCGGCGGCGCGTGGAAAGGCTTCGGCCCTCATTACAGCTTCACGACTGTCGAGACCGGCGTCCCTTGCGAGATCCTGAAAACCATCACGGACGCCCTCGCGAAGACGCCCGAAGGGTTCCATGTGAATCCGAAGATCGAGCGACTGATCATCGGTCGCGTCAAGACGATCGAGACGAAGGGCGGCGTCGATTGGGCCTTCGGCGAGGCGCTCGCCATGGGCTCGCTCTTGCTGGAGAACACGCCGGTCCGGCTGAGCGGACAGGACAGCCGCCGCGGCACGTTCAGCCAGCGGCACGCGGTACTCACGGACACCCAAACCGGCGAGCGCTACACCCCCATCAACTACATCTCGCCCGACCAGGCCGGGCTTTGCGTCTATGACAGTTTGCTCTCCGAGGCGGCGGTGCTCGGCTTCGACTACGGGTATTCGCTTGACGAACCGAACATGCTGATCGCTTGGGAGGCCCAGTTCGGCGACTTCAGCAACGGCGCCCAGGTCATCATCGACCAGTTCATCGCCTCGGCCGAGTCGAAATGGGGACGCGCCAGCGGCCTCGTCATGCTCTTGCCGCACGGGTACGAAGGTCAAGGACCCGAGCACTCGAGCGCCCGTCTGGAACGGTTTCTCGCACTCTGTGCCGACGACAACATCCAGGTCGTGAACGCCACGACGCCCGCACAATATTTCCATCTCCTTCGCAGGCAGGTCCGCCGCGAATTCCGCAAGCCGCTCGTCGTGATGACCCCCAAGAGTCTTCTGAGACTCAAGCAGGCGGTCTCTCCCGTCGATGATTTCGTGAGCGGACACTTCCGGGAAGTGATCGACGACGATGTCGATGCCGAACGTGTCCGCAGAGTCCTCGTTTGCAGCGGCAAGGTGTATTACGACCTCCTCAAGAAACGCGAAGAGGCCGGCAAGACCCGCGACGTGGCGATCGTCCGGCTCGAACAGTTCTACCCCTGGCCGGAAGAGGCCCTCAAGTCGGCGTTCTCGCGCTACCGAGCGGCTCGCGAATGGGTCTGGGTCCAGGAAGAATCCCAGAACATGGGCGGGTGGAGCTTCGTTTCGCAACGCCTGCAAGACCTGATGAAAGTGCCGTTCAAATACGTGGGCCGAGACGCCAGCGCCAGCCCGGCGACCGGCCTTCACCACGTCCACGACCGCGAGCAGGACGAGCTTGTGGACGCCGCGATCGG
>JAYUFP010000081.1:0-2569 GCA_043738665.1 Isosphaeraceae bacterium | reverse complement strand
GGATCGATGGCAAGTCGTACCATATCGCCATGAATGAGCCCCTGGACCACCGGGGTTACAAGTTTTACCAGTCTCGGTACGTCGATGACCCCGAAACGGGCCGAAAGATGTCCATCCTGCAAGTCGGGAAAGACCCTGGCCGACCCGCGAAGTACCTCGGCAGCATCCTGATCTGCCTGGGGGCGTTCCTTCAGTTCTACATGCGTGCGGGCCTCTTCACCGACGGCGGCAAGCGCGAGCGTGAGAAGCTCGTCAAGAAGGCGGCCGTGAGTGGGAAACCGTTGAGCGACGCCGAAGAGCCGACCCCGACGCCCGCCCACGGCTCTTCAAATGACGAAGACATCCTGTGAAGGTCATGACGGCCATACCGACCGTATCCATCGTGAGCGGGGAGAAGATCATGAGACATTTCGGAAGGCTCAAGGCGGGCCTCGCCCTCTTCGTCGTCCTGCTCTCGCAAGCGACGGCGATGGGGGCCGAGAAGGTGAAACAACTCGGCACGGGCGAGGGCTATCAGGCACTCGCCTCGCTCCCGGTCCTCCACATCGGGCGGATGAAGCCGCTCGACACCGTCGCCCGCGAGGAGGTCAAACAGATCTTCGGCCGAGAGACCGTCAAGCTCCTCAATGACAAGAACGAGGTCACCGAGACGTGGGGATCCGTCGCCGCGCTCTTCGACTGGTCGGTTCGCCCTGACTTCTGGGACGACCAGCCGATCTTGCTGGTCGAGTACCTCCCCTTGAAACGGCTGATCCTGGCCGACGCCATTCACAACCGCCTTACCAAGATCGCCGGGGATTCCGCCACCCTTGATCGGGATCGCCACGGATTGAAGGCGCTCCTGGACAAGAACGAGCTCTCGGGTATCGACCTGAGCACCTTTGCGGCCAAGTCAGGTCTTGCTCCCGCCGACAAACTGGCCATCGAGACCTTTGCCGCTCAGCTCGCCGAGGAACACAAGTGGGTCACTCCGCGACAACTTGAAGAGGCCAAGATCGCCGGCGAATCCGGTTCCGGGATGCCGTTCGATAGCTGGTTCTCAGAAGCCGTCGTCAAGCAGCGGAAGGCCGCGGCCAGCCCGAAAGGCGAGATCCGGCTGACCGAGATCGAGAAGCGCGGCGTCGAGCTGGGAACCCGGCTCGTCCATTACCAGGCCGTGCGCGACCGCACGATCCGTTCGGTCGAGCCCCTGCTCGTGATGCCCCGTCCCTACAACGAGGCTCACCTTGCCTATCTGAAGAAGGTCTACGAGAAGGGCCGCGAGGGGGGCGTCGAAGCGTTGACCCCGCTGCAAATCGACGCGGCGGTTGCCCTCAAGACGTTCTGGACCGAGCTTTCCACCGAGGACCGCAAGCTCCCCGGCACCGACAAGGACTTTGACAAGGAGTTCAGCGGCTGGCTGAGCACGTCGTCGGTCTGGATTCCGCTCAAGGTCATTCTCGACGCCAAGCCCGAGGAGATCGCCGAAGCAGGTTTCCCCGCCGATAAGGTCGCGAAGTTCGTGGCGACGTTCAAGGATCTCGACCGCGCCGAGGCCGACAAGCCGGGTGAGGTCCCTGTCGAGAAAGCGACGGCATTCGTGACCGCCGCGCGGGCTCTCGGCGAGGCGATCAACCCGTCGTATTATCCCGCGGTCGCCGACGTCGAACGCGAAACGACTTTCAACTCGTCAGCCCCTTTCTGGTGGGCCTGGCCGACATACTTCTTGGCGTCCGTGTTGCTCGCCGCGAGCCTCGGCTTCAAGGGTTTCGCGAAGACGTCGTTCCTCAGCCTCGTCGGCAAGGGGACATACGGGCTGGGGATTCTTTCGTTGATCAGCGCCATCGGGCTCGAAGTCAGCGGGTTCTACTACCGCGTCCGGATCACGGGATGGGCACCCGTGACGAACATGTATGAGACCGTGATCTGGGTCTCGCTGGTGTCGGCCGTCATGGGCTTCATCTTCGAGATGATCTTCCGAAAGACCTACCCGGCCCTCGCGGGCTCGTGCGTGGCCCTTCTGGGAACGGTGCTCGCGGCGAATGTTCCTCTGCTCGATCCGAACATCCACCAGCTTCAGCCCGTCCTGCGGAGCAACTACTGGCTGACGATCCACGTCCTTACCGAGGTGTCGAGCTACGGGGCCTTCCTGCTCGCGGCGGTGCTCGGACTGATCGCGACGGTCTACTACACGACCGCCACGTATCGGCGTTCGCCCACAATTACGGAGCTCGCCCTCCTGTTCGTCCCCGGTCTGCCTTTGCTGGCGGTGGGAACCGCCGGCTTGATGGCGTCGAACGGCTATTACGGGTCGAGCTGGGTGACGGGCACGACCTCTTATATCTCCTCGGCGACGATCGCCTGCGCCGGGATCATGTTCACGGGCGCCGCCTTGGCCGCACTGGCCGGGGAGATGATCGCCCGGGTCAAGTTCCGCGGGAAGTACGGACCCGAGACGATCGCGTCCGTTATGGAGCCTGACGACAAGGCCTTCGCCTCGCCTGTCGAGCACGCCCCCAAGGCCAAGCCGACGGTCGCCGAGATGCGAGCCATGGCCGCGGAGAACCGCGTCAAGCTCGACGCCCGCGGC
>JAYUFP010000080.1:0-2578 GCA_043738665.1 Isosphaeraceae bacterium | reverse complement strand
ATGACGGATGACGAATGACGAATGACGGATGACGGAAACTCTTCGGCCAGCCCGGCAACATGGCTCGCGGAGCAGAAGTGAAAAAATGATGAATGACGGTCGGGCCGGGCCGGTGTCTATCGGAAAGCACGGGAAACCCCGGAATTTCGTTCGTATGTGGCTTCGGTCATCCGCCCTTCATCATGGGTCATCGGTCATCTTTTGAGTTTTCTTCCCGGGCTTGGTCTTGCGTTTGATCCCGGTGGTTCGTTATATTGGCCCAATTCGGCCCTCCACACGGATTGGGCCTTGAGGCGGCGGGACGGGATGCGCGGTTCGCCTCTCGAACGTCTTTTGCTCTTCGGCCGCGGCCGAAGATCGATGACGCGATCGATCGCATGAAATTGAAATTGAAATTGAAACAGGAACCGACCCGTCGTCGGTTCGCGTCGCCTTCGTGAGAGCAGGGAGTCTGATGAAGATCCGATCGAGCGTCAAACGCATCTGCGAACACTGCAAGGTGGTTCGTCGCCGGGGTAAGGTGTACGTGATTTGCACGAACCCCCGCCACAAGCAGCGGCAAGGTTGAAACCCATTTCCGACCCGCTCGACACCGTCCCCGAGTCCTCGTCCGACCCGACACGCCCACCCGCCATGCCGAGTCAACGCCAACGCTAACGCCAACGTTCACGGAGATTGGAAGGATGCCTCGTATTCTCGGTGTCGACATCCCGAACGATAAGCGCACCGTGATTTCGTTGCGCTACATCTATGGGATCGGTCCATTTTTGTCGGCGAAGCTCTGCGAGCAGACCGGAATCGATCCGGACAAGCGAGCCCGCGACCTCTCCGAAGATGACCTGGCCAAACTTGCCTCGCTGCTCTACAACGAGTACGTGGTGGAAGGCCAGCTCCGCCGCCAGGTTTCCCAGGCGATTTCGCGGCTCCGTGAAATCGGCTGCTACCGAGGCCTTCGTCACCGAAAAGGCCTGCCCGTCCGCGGCCAGCGGACCCGGACCAACGCCCGTACCCGCAAGGGTCCCAGGAAGACCGTTGCCGGTAAGAAGGGCGTGAAAGACAAGTGATTCCACCGGGGTGTCGGTCATCCGCTTGACCCGCCCCTCATTTTTTGACTCTTATCCGACGCGAACAGGGAGCAACGGACCCGTGGCCAAGGCCAAGAAACGGAAGACTCGGCGTAACGTGAGCCGGGCGGTCGTCCACATCAAGGCGACGTTCAACAACACGACGGTGACCATCACCGACCCCAACGGCGACGCGTTGTGCTGGGCCTCCTCAGGGACCGTCGGCTTCAAGGGAAGCCGTAAGAGCACCCCCTTCGCCGCCCAGCGCGCCGCCGAAACCGCGGCCGCAACCGCGACGAAGTACGGCGTCAAGGAAGTCGAAGTCAAAGTCAAAGGGCCCGGCTCGGGACGCGAGAGCGCCATTACGGCGCTGCAAGCCTCGGGGCTCTCGATCAAGGCGATCGAAGACGTCACCCCCTTGCCGCACAACGGCTGCCGACCCCCCAAGAAACGGCGGGTCTGATATTCCACCGGGCGACGCCCGTCGACCCCTGCTCGTGATGAGCGTTCGTCGATGCGTCAGGCCCTCAGTTTTGACGGCGATCAATGTTTGAGGGAGCACGGCCCGCGGGGTTCCCTGGTGAATCGGGTCACGGGTTCGCCTAAGCCCGGGATATCACCGGCGGGTCGTCAGTTGAGGTGAAGTCACGCGGCGGGTCGACCTGACACGCCGCCTCGCGTTGAATAACCGTCCGGGGAACCCACCGGCCGCCGCTCGTCAGGGAAAGACCCCTGAGTGTTCGGCGGAAACCTGTGGAAAACTCGGCCTAACGGAACCCGTAAGAACTCCAGGACTCTTCGAGACGCCATGGGACGCCACATCGGGCCGGTCTGCCGGCTCTGCCGCCGAGAAGGTTTGAAACTGTTCCTCAAAGGGACGCGTTGCGATACGCCCAAGTGCGCGATCGACCGCCGCGAAGGCCAGGCGCCGGGCATGCACCAGTTCCGCCGGGGCAAGGCGAGCGAATACTCGATCCGCCTCCGCGAAAAGCAAAAGGTCAAGCGTTACTACGGCGTCTTCGAGCGCCAGTTCCGCAAATACTTCGCGCTGGCGAGCCGCCGGCCGGGGAACACCGGCGACGCCCTGATGGCCTTGCTCGAACGCCGGCTCGACAACGTCGTGACCCGGCTCGGATTCGCGACCAGCCGCGCCCAGGCCCGCCAGATGGTGACGCACGGCCACATCCTCGTGAACGGCCGCAAGCTCGACATCCCGAGCTACCTCGTCCGCCCCGGTGACACCATCAAGGTCAAGGACCGCGAGCACTCGCAGAAACTCGCCGCCGGCAACCTTGAGGCCGAAGGGATGCCGCCGGTCCCCGATTGGTTGGATCGGTCGAGCACAGCGCCGCCGGAAGGCCGCGTCGCCCGGCTCCCAGGCACGCAAGACATGTCGTTGCCGGTCACACCTCAACTCATCGTTGAATTGCTGAGCCGATAACCGGCGGGGCTTGACCGAGAACCAATGACGATGTGTGATGGTCAGCGTCCCGGCGAGTCAGCACCCATCCGTC
>JAYUFP010000079.1:0-2580 GCA_043738665.1 Isosphaeraceae bacterium | reverse complement strand
CGAAATCGCCGAAACCAACGGTTCCTGACACCTTTTTCGTCCCTTATTTTTCAATCGGCTTCACAGACCTCATGCCTCCCATGCCTCCCATGCCGCCTCCCATGGCACCTCCTCCGATGGGCGCTTCCTTGAGGCCGCCGGAGATGAAGCGGGGCTGTGCGAGGTCTCGGGCGTACTCCAGTCGGAACTCGTAGGTGAGGTACATCGTCTTTTCGCCGACGGTGTCTTGTGGGACTTCGACGTCCCATCGCAGGAGGTTGTCCGCCCTGGCGGTGCGCTGGTAGAGGGCGTCGGCGCTCAGCTCGGTGGAGGTTTTGACCAGGTTGACGACCACGGCCTCGCCTTCAGGCGCGGGGAGTCGGTCCCAGAGCTGAACCTTGACGGGGCGGGCTCGATAATTCCTTAAGGCGATCCGGAATTCGTATGAGAACACCTGATTACCTCCTTGAACCGTCCGAGTCTTGCGCATCAGCCGCCGCGCGACCTGAAGCTGCGGGTCGACTCCGAAGCCGGCGACGAACGGCTCGCCCGCGGCGACGAGGGGTAGCTTCATCCTGCCGACGAATTCGCTACCCACGTAGACCGTGGCTTCGCCGGGAAGCAGGACGAATTCGCTCTTGTTCGTCAGCTTGGCCAGGCGATAAACCCGCTGGGTCAACACGGGGACGGCTTTCGCATAGTATTCCGCGGGGAGCTCGATCCGGCCGACTTCGAGGAGCTGCGGGTCGCGTCGCGAAGGGATGTCGAGATTACCGGCCACGACGAAACTGACACTCGGGGAATCCTTTTCGTTTCCCGAAGGCGTGGCGACGTCCTCGACCCGCATTTCCGCCGCCTGGCCGGTGGCCGCCTCGCGATTGAGCGTCGCGATTCCCGACGCTTGGGCCTGCTCCATGGAAAACCCCGCTCCCCCCATCCCACCGGCAAAACCGCCGTTAAACCTCAGGCGGTCCTCATCACTAGACGCCGACGAGGTGATCGTGAGCAAGCCGTCGCGAACGCGGTAATCCATCCCGATTTGCTTGAGCATGAGCCGCAAAGTCGTCCGCAGCGGGACGCCGTGGAGGTCGATCGCCACGGGCGAGCTCATTGTCTTTTCGGCCTCCTGCAAGCCGACCGGATCGACGTAGATCGGGATGCCATCGGGGAACGCTCCGCCGCTGGTGGCACTTTTGATATATTTGACGATATCTTCAAATGGCGTCTCATTCGCGAAGCTCATGTCAACGACCTTCCCGAGTTCGTTGGCCACCTTCTGGGAACGGTCGTCGTGGGCCTCGACGGGTCCGCTGTCGGCGACCGCGCCGATGTCCATCTTGAGGGGGAGGAGGTCGGGCGGGGCGGCGTCGAGGGTCGGCCTTGCAGTGGAGAGCGTGACGCGGACGTTCGGCCAGGTCTCCCCGGTCTGTTGAACGACGGCGGCGAGATATTCGAGCTTCACGGCGGCGTCGTCCGAGGCGCCTCGCAGTCGGTATTGCGGCCACCAGCTCGCGGCGCCGACGAGGTGACCGAGCCGCACCGTCCCCGCGCCGGGGCGGGTCTTGTGGACGACGATCACGGCGTCGCGCTCGACGCGACTCGACCCCGACGACAGGTCGGCGAGCTGCCGTTTGGTGAACTCACCGGTCTCGATATTCTGTTGCAACTGCTGGCGGAGGTCGATCTCGGCCTTGGACTTCTTGCCGCGGTTTTCCATCACGAAATTGCTCAGCGCCAGGATCTCCTTGCTGTCGATGCGGCCTTTTTGTGTCAGGCTGGTCAGGGACGCGCCGGTGAAGCCTTCGAGCTTCTGGAGGTACTGGAGGTCCTGCTCGTGGACGGTGATTTCCTTCTGCAATTTCTGGAAATCGAGCGCGAGTTTCTTGACCAATTCTTCCTTGAGCCGGACTTCCTGCCGGGTGTCTTCCCTGACGGCGCGGGTTCGAAAGCGCGTACTGAGAACGCGAAGGCCGTCGGCCCCCTCGGTGTAAAGTGAGCTATCGACGGTCTGGTGCGGCAGCGGGGTGACGACGAGTTCGAACACACCCTCGCCCTCGGGGACGCTGACCTCGCGGGTCACCATCGCCTGCCCCTGATAAACGGTCACGGCAACGATCTTGCTTGCGGCGGGTTTCGGGACAGGGGCGTCCTCGACGGGCTTCTCAAGGTTCTGCTCGCGGGACGTTGGGAGGGCCGTGCCCCCGAATTGCGCGCAAGCGATCCCGGCCACCAGCCAAAAAGAGGCGGTCATCGTTGGTCCTCGATAAGAGGTCGGCGTCGTGAGACGTGGCCGCGGGCACGGGTCCGTGTTCGGTCCCTATCACTGTGACGAACCACCGCGGCGGAGTATTCGATGGGATCGAAAAAAGGTGTCAGGAACCGTTTTCGGGATTGGGGTCGCGGCCGCGACCGTAATCCCGAAAACGATACCTGACACGAATGGCACTCGGTCGCGGAACAGGCTGGGACGAATCCTCAGACGATCGCCCTCCCCCCGGTACTCCGCTCAGAGGGAGGGGTTTTTCGGAACCGGAGTCGGGGGTTGATCAGGGGATCTTATTGAGTTGACTCGAATCTCCAACCAGGGTTCTGGTTTCCATT
>JAYUFP010000078.1:0-2583 GCA_043738665.1 Isosphaeraceae bacterium | reverse complement strand
AGAATGCTCCGGAACCTCAAATCGCTTTACCTCCAGACTCACGAATACTCGGCGGCCGTGCCCGTCCTCCGTCGCCTGGCCGCGCTCAACCCCCGCGAAGTCGAAGAACAGCGCGACCTGGGGCTTCTGCTTCTCCGCCTCGATCGGCCCGCCGAGGCCGTCTCACCCCTCCAGACTTACCTGGAGGCCCGCCCCGATTCTCCAGATTCTCCAGACGTGGATGCCCTGGTCCGCGCGGCGCGGCGCGATCTCGCGCTCAGGAATTGACGGCATTCCAAAATTGCCGCCGCCAAACCTTCAAGTCCGCTCGTTTCCTGACCGAAACAAGAAATACGGCGTTTTCGAACTGTTCGAGCGCGCCGGTAGGGATCGTGTCGGCCGGACAGGATGTCTTGGCTCAGACCGGATAAGGGCCGCGACGTTCCCTGTGATCCCGCAATTGCTCAGGAGGAGGTTCCGCCGCCATGAGCACCTTGAAACGAACACCGCACCTCCTGACCTTGGCCCTCGGAAGCGCCTTCGCCTTCGGTCTGTCCGGCTGCGCCAGCACCCCCGGGCAACCCCGCACAGGTGCCCTGAGCAAGATGAAGACGTACCTGGCGATCGGCGAGAAACCCCTGCCGGTCGTCTCCGGCGCGCCCGGGTCGACCGTCTCCTCCGCCGACCCGGCGGACGTCGAAGCACCCTCCCCGAGACGGGGGGGAAAGCCCGACGGCCGGATCTCCGGGCGCGTTTACGACCCCGATGGCCGCCCCGTTTCCGACGCCCGCGTCCGGCTCGCCATCAGCGGCCAGTCCGGGGGCAAAGTCGTGAAGACCACCACCGACCGCTCCGGCGCCTTCACGCTCCACGGGCTCCGTGTCGGCTCGAATTACACCCTGATCGCGGAGTGGGAAGACGAGACCGGCCCGATGACCGGTCGGATCAACGCCGCGACCGACGACAATGACGTGAGGATCAGCCTCGTCGCCCCCGACGAGCCCGTGAACCGCCGGGCCGCGGCCCCTCCGCGGGTGAATCGGATCTCCGACCGCGAAGAGATCTCCGGCGACGAGCCCGACGGCGCCGAACTCCCCGCGGCCCTCGAACCGGGTGCCAACGACGGGGCCTCGCTCCCCGCCGACGACTCCCGGTCCGTCGCCGTGAACGAGGACGACCTGCCCCCCGCGCTCGAAGCCGAGAATTTAGCCCCTCAGTCGGCGACACGGTCAACCAGGCGGTCGCCCCCCACCACGTCGATCGGCCGATCGAGCGCATGGCGGACGGGTAATGCGAAGGCAAAGACGCGCTCCGCCAATCCAGGCACCGAACGATTCGATCGGGTCACCCCGAACAACGATCCGGAGGCCTCGAACGCCCCGATCGA
Source organism: Isosphaeraceae bacterium (assembly GCA_043738665.1). Lineage (GTDB taxonomy): Bacteria > Planctomycetota > Planctomycetia > Isosphaerales > Isosphaeraceae > JAYUFP01. Next base: position 1,217 of record JAYUFP010000078.1, on the reverse strand, counting down.
CCCCGAGACCCGGGGGACTTCCGCCCCGATCCCTGAAGACGAGGACGGACCCAACCCGCTCCCCCCGGCCCTCGAACGCGCCGAGGAGCCTGCGAGGGAACCCGAACCCCGGGCTGACTCAGCCTTCGACCCGGCGCCCGATCCGTTCACGCCCCTCGAAAAGGTCCGTCCCGCGGCCGACACGACGTCGCCCTTAAAGACCGAAGAGCCGCCGCCGCGGACCGCGAATCGGATCCCAGGCTCGATTGTGGCGGTTCCGGTTGCGTCCGCGCCGCTGGTCCTTGCTGAGGACCCCTTTGGGTCCGAGCCCCCCGCGTCGAACTTCGGGAGGACGGATGAGCCCGCCGCCGTCGCGAAAGCGGCGCGGAGTCGATCCGCCGAGGCGATTGCGAAGCGGGACCCTTCGCGAACGATGACTCCGCGGGCACGGACCCGGAACATCGACACGCCCGCCGCGAACAAGCCTGCCACCCGCACCCCTCGCAAGCCGACCTGGGGCGACCTCTCGGCCTCCGCCACGGAAATGCCTCCGCTGGAGTCGGCGTCGCTCGCTTCCCGGCTCACCCCCGACGCGAAGGCCGACCCGCGCGTCGCGCGGAGGTCGTTCGGGGTCAAGAATGATCCGAAAACGGCTTCCGTCGCGCCGGCGTTCCATCCGAAAGGGTCGCGTTCAACCGAAGTCACCTGCGACTACGACGACCGTCACCGGCGGATCATCGACTTCCGCCTACCGGACCTCGAAGGTAACTCCGTCCGTTTCAAGGACATCGACGCCGACCTGATCCTTCTCGACTTTTGGGGAACCTGGTGCCAGCCTTGCCTGCGTTCGGTCCCGCACTTGATCGACCTTCAGGAGCGCAAAGGGAAGAGCGTGGCCGTGATCGGGATCGCCTGCGAGCCCGGACCCAACGACGAGGCGGTCGCCCGCGTGAGTTCCACGGTTCAAAAAATGAAAATCAACTATCCCGTCCTCCTGAGCAAGAACGACGGCACCTGCCCCTTGCAGGAGGCGCTTCATGTCTCGGCGTTCCCGACCCTGATCCTCGTGGACCGCCAGGGTCGGGTCATCTGGCGCGACCAGGGGTCCACGCCCGCCACTCTCGCAAGGCTCGACCGAGTTCTCGGCCTATCGTCGCAGACGGATGCTCGCTGACCTTTACGGTGGTGGGCAGAAAATCTGCCGTCCTCGTTGTTAGGTTGATCGGGGAGGTCGTGGT
>JAYUFP010000077.1:0-2584 GCA_043738665.1 Isosphaeraceae bacterium | reverse complement strand
AATCGGCCGGCTTGAAGGTTCGCCGGGCACTACTTGAGCCGCTCGATCGCGGCGAGACTCACCTTGTTGTCCGGGAAATCCTTCAAGATCAGACGGTGCCACGCGCGAGCCTCGTCGCTCCGCCCCATCTGTTCGCGGAGGTCGGCCAGGCGTAAGTACAGCTCGGGACGTGCCTCGATTCCCAGCGTCTTGACGGCGAGTGCCTCGTCGATGACCGGCCGCAACTGCTTGAACGCGGTCTGGTACAGGGCCAGTCGCTCGTTGACCCGGTCCACTTCGGCGGGTTCCCCGGCGAGGCGGAGCACCCGGCTCAAACGATAAAGGATCACACTGTTGAACGGCTGATACGCGAGGGCCCGCTTGTACGCGTCGACCGCGGCATCCCAGCGGTGCTTGACCTGTTCGACCTGTCCCAGGTGCCGGGCGAAGCGAGGGTCCGAGGCCATCGGGCTCGGCAGACGGGCGAATTCCTGGAGGAGTTCCTCCGGCCGCCCGGCGTCGTCGAGGCCCGTCAGCAGGGCGTCCCAAGCCTCGGGCGAAATCGAATGGTTCTTGACCGCGTCGCGGAGGTAGGTCAACCCCTTTTCGGCTCGACTGTCATGAATGAGCGCCGATCCCAGCGCGACGGAGAGGTGAAGATCCCCGGGTACGTGTTTGACCATCGGTTCGAAGATATTGACCTGCGAGCTGGGCGCGGACTTGTCGATATCGAGCCTGGCGAGCGTGATCAGCAGTCGCACCTTGTCTCGGGGGTCGGGCTCGACTTCGTGCAAGCGGAGGCCGAGGAGGTGCGTGTCTTCCATCCGGCCTTCGAGTTCGTAGAGATCGAGGAGCGCCCAGCCCGCCTCAGGAACCGTCGGGTTCAGGCGGAGGGCTTCGGTCCAGCACCTCTCGGCCAAGTCGTAACGTGATGACTGGTAGTGGGCCTTCCCCATGCAGAACTGGACGAGGGCGGCTCTTTCGGGGTTTTCCGGTCGGACCGCGCGAAGGTGCTGGAGGGCCATTGCGGGCTGGGGGTTCGGCCGATCCATGGCGAACTGGGCCATTAGCAAATGCCCCTGCGCACCGCTGGGATCGGCCAGGAGATAGCGCTCAAGCGAGGATTGGGCGCGGTCGAACTCCCCGGCTCTTGCCAGAGCGCAGATTTCATCGATCGCCGGGACGCGTTCCGCGGGATTGCGAACGAACGCCCAAGCCGCCACCAGGGCGACGGGCGCAGCGCCCGCCGCGAGAAGTAAAAAGGTGACCCACGGCTTGTTCATCGGCGCGCCCTCAACCTCCGGGAATCCTCAGAGTGCGTAGCGTGGCAGAGGGCTTTTCGGAATGGATGCAGTGGGCGGCGCCAGCCCCCGAATCTTCTCGAGGTTCTTTTCGAGCCTGTCGGCTTCTTCGATCCGGCCAGTCTGGCGGTAAGCCATCGCCAGCGTATAAATCGCGTCGTATTGCCGGGGCCCCAGCTTCACCGCCTCTTCCAGATGCTCCAGGGCACGTTTGCTTCGTCCGCGGTGTAACTCCAGCCGACCCAGGTTGACCCGCGAGGCGAAGTCTTTGGGGTCAAGCTCCGCGGCACGAACGAAACAGCGCTCGGACTCCTCGTCGTTACCCTCTAGATAGTAGGCCTGCCCCAGTGCGTTCATCAAGTAGGGGTCCGGATCCTGACTCAATACCTGAGTCATGTGACGGCGGACGTCGGCAGTCCGACCGAGCTTGAGCAGGTCGTCGGTGAACTGGGTCCAGAAAAGACGTCGGGGCAGCGGCATCACCCGGAGTTCCGGGTCCAGCTCCAGCACGCGCCCGAAGGCCTCGACCGCTTCCTCGCGAAGCTTGTTGTCGTGCTGAACCACCCCCCGCAAGGTATACCCGATCGCCGCGCCTTCGGAGATCTGAATCAGGCGGTCCGCAATCTTCAGAACGTCGGGGTCATTTTTCTGCGTCATCTGGACGCCCGCGAGGAGGCGCAAAGCGGTGACGTTCCGCGGATCGCGTTCGAGGATTTGTTCGTAGGCGAGGATCGCACGCTCCCGCCGGTTCCCTCGGACGAAACCGTAGGCACGGATCTGGAGGTCTTCGAGTGAAAGACGGCGCGCCCAGCTCCCGCGATGAAAATAGGCTTCGGCCTCGTCCGGGTAGTCAAGACGACTCAAACAACGCGCGGCGAGTAACGCGGCGTCCCGGCTCCAAGGCATTCTTTCCAGGTGGTCGAGGCTCGACCTGAGGGCCGACACAAGGTCACCGCGTGCATACGACTTGTCCGCCGCCTCGAGCGCCCCGGAGCGGGTCACGACCCAACACGTCAGCGCCACGAGGGCCGCGAGGCTCAATACGAAAACCAAGGCGGCCTTACCACTCCGACCGGGCAACATCCGAGGACAATCGGAGACTTGCTCGCCAGCAGCGAGGCCCTCAAACGCGTGAGAGGGGAATTGACGAACGGGGATGGGATTCGTCCGAAAGGACTTTTGGAAGTGTCGACTTGGTCTCATGGGGACGCATCGGAAACAGGGAAGGGTTGCAAGCTCTCAGGCTCGGCGGAAAGCGACGATCGAAGGGATGACCCGTTATCGTTCAATGACCCGCTAGAGGG
>JAYUFP010000076.1:0-2586 GCA_043738665.1 Isosphaeraceae bacterium | reverse complement strand
ACCCCTCGCCTTCCTCGGGCGCGGGGCTCCAGAGCGGTGACTTTCGAATAGACTTGGATCGTGTCTCCGAAAAATATCGGTTGCAAGAATTTCCATTCGAGGATGCCAAGAAATGCCAAGGTATCGACCCTGGGGTCGTGGCTGGTCAAGCCCGAGGCGATCGCGAGCCCCAACAACCCGTGGGCGATCGGCTTTCCGAATGGGCCTCGTGACGAAGTATCCTGGTCGATGTGAATCGGGTTGAAATCGCCCGAGACGCCCGCGAAGTTCACGACGTCGGACTCAGTCACCGTGCGCCGTGGACTCTCCCATTCGTCTCCGAGGGCCAGATCATCGAAGCAAAGCGGCAAGATCTCTCGGCGGGTCACGGCCGCGGACTCCCGTTCAAAACCTCTCGCCCGGACCCTCCCGGAGCGTCATCTGAAGATTATCGTCGTTTATTGAGTGACATTCCGAGAAGTTTAGTCTTACGATAGGAATGAATTGTGCAGGGTAGGAGCGAAGACGTCAAGATTCCCTGGTAAACCTTTGGCACGGTGGCAGTCCGGCGCGGCCGATCGAGACGAAGCAAGTCAATCCCCCCGAGCGACGACCGAACGGGAACGCTGGTGAACCCGTCCACGAGGGACGCCTTCTGGAGATTTGCCCGATGAACCGACCGTACAAAGTCTTGATCGCCGACGACGAGAAGCCGGTCGCCGCGGGATTGCAAGCTCAGCTCGAATCGCTCGGCTACGACGTGATCGCCGTGGTTCACGACGGACACCACGCGATCGAGGTCTGTCGCCGATCACTCCCCGACGTGGTCCTGATGGACATCGAGATGCCCGGCCTCGACGGCCTCTCCGCCGCGAGGCAGATCGTCCGAGACCCCGGTACGCCCGTCATCATCCTCACCGCCCACGGCCACCCGAACCTGATCGACCAGGCCGTCGAGGATGGCGTCCTCTATTACCTCTTGAAGCCCGTCACGAGTCCGAGCCTGCACGCCGCCGTTCAAGTTGCGGTCGCCAGGGCACGCGAAATCAAAGATTTACGCGTAAATGTCGATACGCTCGAATCAACCCTCCGTGAACGCAAACTGATCGAACGCGCGAAGGGAATCCTCATGAGCCGACGCAATCTGCCCGAGGCGGAAGCGTTCCGCCTGCTCCAAAGGCAAAGCCAAGACAGGCGGATGCCGATGGCCAAACTGGCCGAGTCGATCGTTCAAGCCGATGAACTCCTCGAATCTCCCTCGCCGGGACACGGCCCCGCCCGTTGAAGCTCCGGAAAGCATTTGACCGCGGACCGGACCGTCGCTATCGTAAAGGTCGATGGAGAGGAACCCGTGCCTTTCGACGGGTTCTGGACGTCTCCGCCGGTGGATTCTAGGGAAGGTTTAGCCCCCGAATCACAAAGTCGGGGGTTCCCCTGAGCCTCGCCGCAAAATCCGGAGGCGGCCTCCCATTCCTCTCCGTTCGGCTACGTCGATCAACGGACGGTCATCGTGGAACGCCGATCAACTGGGAGACTGGCATGAACACGTCTTTCACGGAGAGCAGTGCGTACCCGGCCACGCCGGAGTTTTCCCCGCGCGACCTGGCGGAACAGATTGAAGGCTCGATCGACCGCAGGGCGTGCGGACGGATTCGCGACCTCCACGTCGTTTGCTCCCGGGACGCGATCATCATCCAAGGAAGGTCACGAACATATCACGACAAGCAACTCGCCCAGCAGGCCGTTCTCGACTTCACGGACGGACGTCCTCTGCTGACAAATCAGATCGTGGTCTCCTGAGAAAGTCTCGGGGGTGATTGCGCCCCGCGGATGACTCGTTTCTCAGCACCGATTTTCAACGTCGTTCATCATAAAGTCTTCGGGCGTGGATGCCGGAATGACTCCGTTTTCCCAAAAGGACCGGGGGCTCCGTCCGGGAGAATGGAGCCGGACGGGGTCCGGAACGCGGCCACCAGGCCTCTTCTCGGACCGGCCGATTCACCCGTTCCGCGCCGACGGTGGCGCCGAGAGATCATCATGGACGTGAAAACCGATTTGATCGCCTGGCAGGGCGAAGCGACGGGCTCCCCTCTGATCGAGAGCGCCGAGCTTCGGTGCATTCTTTCCAATCTGAGCCAGGAGCTGTGCCGGCCACTCGAATCGCTTCGGGCAGGATTCGACCTGCTACTGGTCGATGACGCCAAGCGGTTTTCAGGCGACCAGAAAGGCCATGTACGCACCATGTCCGAGCTCTGCGACGACATGCTCCGGTTGACTCGCGATTACCTCGATTACGCGGGGCTCGTTCACGGCACCCTCCCCTTGAACATCGGGACATTCACCCTCGGGGCGTTGATTCGCGAGATCGACCGCCGGTTCGCTCCGCTCGCGTCGGCTCAAGGAATCTCCTGGGAGTGCGTTGTGGATTCCTCGGATGCCGCCGTCGCGACGGACGCTTCACGGTGCCAGCAGATCCTCGGAAACCTTGCTACCAACGCTCTCAATTACTCCGGTGACGGAGGACTGGTTCGGCTGAGCGCCCGGCACGCGGGCGATCACTGGACGGTGACCGTCGCGGACCAGGGTCCCGGGATTCCTGACGAGCAT
>JAYUFP010000075.1:0-2588 GCA_043738665.1 Isosphaeraceae bacterium | reverse complement strand
CCCGCTTCACCACGCCCCAGGTCATCAGCTCGCGGAGGCTGGTCGAGACGTTCGACCGGCTCACGTCCAGGAGTCGGCTGATCTCCTCCGCGTCGAGCGCCTCGGGCGAGACGAAGAGCAGGGCGTGGACCTGGGCCATCGTCCGGTTGATGCCCCAGGCCTGACCCATCTCGCCCCAGTGCAGGACGAACTTCTGTGCGGCGGGTGTAAGTTCCACGGGAATGATCGCCGGAACGGGACAGACTGTTTCTACAGAAACGATACTCCTGACCGGACAAACTCGCAAGATCAGCGAGTCCAGACAAACCAGGCCGTTTCATTCACCGCGTTCTGACGATTTCGGGAGTGCGAGGTTCCTGCCGAGCTTTTCCATCCCTCCCAGACTCCTGACGGCTCGGCCGGACCTCGCACCTCCGTTGAGACTAAAACGGCCGTCGTCCCGACAAAATCGTCGAGAATCTTTTGGGGTCTCGTACGAAAAGCTCGGAGTGGGCCTTGCGGAATCGGTCCTAGCGGTTTAGGATTCTTGAGATCGACGACGTTTGTCGTGGGCGAGAAATTTGATCGCACACGGGGGGATCTCGACATGGCCCGGTCCCGAAGTCCGTTCGGATGGCTCGTCCTCGCGACCACGTTCTGGGCCGGTTGCGGCGGGCCATCGCCCAATGCCGTGAATTCCCCGAAGCCGGCGAAGCTTCCGACCGTTGCTCCCAAAGTCGAACCGTCAAAGGCGGTTGCGGCGCGGCTGAAGACCCTCAAGGTGAGCCCGGATTCGCTGATACTGACTCCCGGCGATCCGGGATTTCAGCTCATCGCGTCGGTCACACCGACTGCGGATACGCGTCAGGACGTGACGGATCGGGTGAGTTGGAATGTGGAACCCGAGGGGGTCGTCGCGATCGAAAAGGGTGGTTATCTCCACGCGGTCGGGGCAGGCAACGCGAAGGTTCTGGGGACGCATGACGGGGAAGTTGTTGAGGTCTCGGTCGTCGTCGCGCGTGCCTCGGATGAGCGTGCCTGGAACTTCGCCACCGAAATCGTGCCGATCTTCACCCACGCAGGCTGCAACATCGGGGGCTGCCACGGTCGGGCCGACGGCCAAAACGGCTTCCACCTCTCGCTGTTCGGGTATGACGCGGAGAGCGATTTTCGGGCGATCACACACGAGGCCGGCGGGCGTAGGCTCTCCCGGATGACCCCGGCCGAGAGCCTCCTCATGGTCAAGGCGACCGGCCGGGTGCCTCACACGGGCGGACAACGCATCGTTCCCGGGTCGCAAGACTACGCGACACTCCTCGCCTGGCTCCAAGCCGGCGCACCGGAGTCGCGAGGAAAGTCGCACGGGGCTCTCAAAGGCGTGAAGGTGGAACCGGCCGAGATTCGACTCGACGGCCCCGGCACTCAACAGCTCCGCGTCCTCGCTTCCTATGAAAACGGCCATACCCGAGACGTGACTCGCCTCGCGCTCTTCCGTTCCAATGACGACTCGGCGCTCTCGGTCACGCCCAAGGGCAAGGCCCAATTGCTCCGAAGAGCCGAAGCGGATCTGGTCGTCAGGTTTCAGAATCAGGTCGTGAGCGCGAGGCTCGCCGCGGTCATCAACCCGGACCTCGACCTGGATTTCTCCAAGCTCGCCAAGAAGAATTTTATCGACGAGGAATTGTACAAACGTCTGGCTTCACTCAAGGTTCCGCCGAGCCCCTCGTCAACCGATGCGGTCTTTCTCCGCAGAGTGACCCTGGACCTGACGGGCGAACAGCCGCAACCGCAAGAGATTCGCCAGTTCCTCGCCGACACGGACCCTGAGAAACGGTCGAAACTCGTCGACCGCCTGATTGGTAGCCACGAATTCGTCCTGTTCTGGAACATCAAGTTCGGCGACCTGCTCCAGGTCACCAAGACTCGATTCGGCAACGGTTCCAGCTACTATCACACCTGGCTGCGCGAGCAGATCCAGGCCAACGCGCCCTGGGACCAATCGGTCAAGACGCTGTTGACCTCGCTCGGCAATCCGATGGTGGTCGGAGGCGGGCCGGCCAATTATGCTCTCGATGGCCCCGACGCAAAGACCCAGGCCGAGCAGACCGCCCAGCGATTCCTCGGTCTCCGAGTCCGCTGCGCCCAGTGTCACGATCATCCTTTCGACGTCTGGACCCAGGACGATTACTTCGGCCTCGCCGCCTTTTTCGCCAAAACGCAGCGCTCCGCGGGCATGGGTGGACGGACCGAGGTCAAGCTGAACCCCAAGGGCGAAGTCGAACACGTCCGCACCAAGAAGACAGTCTCGCCACGATTGCTCGACGGCAAGGTCGTCGCCGTGAAGGATGGCGAAGACCCTCGCAAGACCCTCGCGGAATGGATGACCTCGCCGGAAAACCCCTATTTTGCCCGAGCCACGGCGAACTGGGTCTGGGCGCAATTTTTCGGCAAAGGACTCGTCGACCCTGCCGACGACCTCAGCCGCGCGAACCCTCCGGTTCATCCCGAGCTTCTCGACGCCCTGGCCAAACACTTCGTGGCGCACAAGTATGACTTCCGCGACCTGATCCGGACGATCGTGACGTCTCAGGCTTACGGTGCCTCCTCCG
>JAYUFP010000074.1:0-7965 GCA_043738665.1 Isosphaeraceae bacterium | reverse complement strand
ACCGTGTTTATGGCGACAGTATTTTTGCAAACCATCCTTGGGGTTTTCCTTGCAACCCAACAGGGGGTTGTGGAAGCGAAATCCGTGATCGACTTACTCGAATCAGTCCAACCCGAGATTCAAGATTTTCGGTGCGAATTCGAAGGGACTTGGGTGGCCAAGGACGAAGAGAGTAAGAAGCGATTGAAGCTCCAGGACTCCGGGCTTCTGGAAGCGTTCGACGGCCTTTATCTTTGGAAATCGGGCGGTGACACATTCCTTAACACTTATCATCGTGACGCCGTGAGGGGACATATCCGTAACGAGCATCTTGTGATTTCGGCCGCGAAAAAAGAGGCCCAACTTGATATCAAAGATGTGGATGACCCGCATAGTCTGGCGAATATCGCCAGTCCGGTTTTCATGAACGCTGACAGACCGGGGAGTTACGGAAAGTTGTTCATGCTCGACACGATCCGGTATCTGGCCGCCTTGGATCAGATGACCTGGACGATATCGGATGAAAATCAAGGCGGTCGAATTTTTAAAGTCATCAGTATCTCATTCACCAACGGCAACAAGCTTTACCAAAGATTTTGGGTCGACCTGAAACGAGGCGGGCATGTCGTCCGCCGCGAGATCTTTTCAGACGAGCAGGAACTCGTTGTTAATACCGATGTCAAGCTTTCCAAGTTCCGCGTCGGGATCAACGAGGTTTGGATGCCGGTATCCGGGACCGTCGAATCCCACGTCCTCATTCAAGGCGGCAAGTTCATTTACTCCGCCTTACCGGTCTCGGTTGAAACGATCTATGTCAATCAAGGGACGATGGAATTCAATCAACATCCTGGCCCTAAGGTGTTCACGCTCGAGTTCAAAATGGGGACGCCGATCTCTGACCATTTGAAACAGACCACGTTTGAGTTCGGACAGCAGAAACGGGAGAAGCAACCGACGAAAGCCGAAGTCGAAACGATGCTCAGGGAGCAGCTTGCGAAAGCCGAGGCACAGAAAACCGAACTCGTCGTGGCTTCCGATTCCGAAGGCTTGAACTGGTGGCCCTGGATCGTAGGCGGAATGGGAATCGCCGTCGTTGTATCGCTGACGGCTCTCTGGTCTCAGCGGCACGGTCGCGGAACTTGAGCAGATTCTTGGCAGGACCGGTTGGAGCGACTGGATAGGTGAACCATGTCTATCGATGGAACATTGCGATCGTGCATATCGGTTCTAACCTTCGTGATCGCAATTCTGATGACCGAGAATCGGTCCTACGCGGCACCTGATGAAAAAAAAAGTTTCGATTGCGGAGTGAACGCCCTTTACGTCATACTTCGTCTTGAAAGTCGCCCGGTAACCATCGATCGGTTGCTCTCCGCATTGCCGCCCCGGCATCCCGACGGCTACTCGATGACCGCGTTATCGGCCGCGTCGGGATCACTCGGATTAAGCCTTGAGGGCGTGCGGTTTGTCAAAGGAGACAAAGCGCTGGATCGCCCCGCGATCGCGTTCCTCAAGGACCAAAAGGGCGGACATTTCGCAGTGCTCCGTCCCGTCGGCACCACCGGGACCATGGTTCAAGTGATCGACCCGCCCTCCGCGCCATGGATCGCGGATTACGATCGCGTCTTGGCTTCAAAATCCTGGACGGGACGCATTCTCATTCCTCGTGACCCTTGGCTCGTGCGTTACGCAACGCCATTGTTGATCGGGTCGGCCGGCGTGGTGCTTCCCTTCGTGGCGTTCCGGTTTCGGAAGCGGTCTTCCAGCGCGACCGAAAATCCGGTGTCCGGCGATAAAGCATAACACCGCTTATTGATGCGGTCGTGAGCCGCCGGCGGGCGCTGCGACATCAGCGCGGTCGAACCGGCCGGGGCGGGGGTTGAGACGGACGCTATCGGGGAGCGTCACTCCGAGAAATGTGCAATCGCTCGCACGATGACCGGCCCCGAATCCGAGCGACATGGAAAGCCGCGGCCCCTGGGTCGGCGCGTCGTCAAGTTCCTCGTCTCGGGGACAGAATGGCAAGTGCGTTTGAAGGACGACGCGCGAATCCGCCGGCGCCAGGAAGGCGATCATGTAAGGAAGCCCCTCCTCGTCGTCAACCCGTCGCGCCAGGGCGACGGAGGCCGACGGCACAGGCACAGGCGTCTCGTATGCCAGAAACCCCAGGCCGTCGAGCAACGCGGAATCGAGGACGTGGTCGGGGTTCGAGACCCACTCGATCGTGTCGCCAAAATGCTGCAACTCGGCCGCGGGCAAGACGGCCAGGGCGATCCGAACCAAGGCTTTGAGCGCGGCCACCGGAATGCCGTTCGAGGGAAGCTCGGGCGGGTCGTTCAAGAGCGGACGGGCGAAGGCGTCGAATGGGCCGGCGAGGAACGCGTCGTGATTTCCGCGGCAGGCGTCGCACTCGTCCCAGGCGTAGAGGGATGTGTTCCCCACCAGCGCCGGCAGGGCGAGGTGGTTGCCGCGAAACTTCGTCGAGGGCTCGGATTGCTCGCAGAACCGGCAGCGGCGGCGACGCTTCGCGGCCTCGGCTTCGGCCTTTCCCAGGAAGACGGGTGTGGCGCCCGCGAGCTTGTAGCGGGCGACGTAGCGGTAATTCAAGGCGAACGCGAGATCCTTCTCGACCGACGCCCAATCCTGGCGGTCGCCGCCGTGGGTCCATTCCCGGCGCTGCCAGCGTTGATACGCGGCCAGCTCGATCTGCTCTCGGGTCGGTCGCATGCCTTCCCTTGCCCCTCATGTCCGCCGTTGTAGTCCCTTCAAACGCGGCCTGATCAGGTCGGGCTCGCGTTGGCTTCGGGCGATTTTAACGGTTATGACGTCGATGGGATAGCCCGAGGACAGCGTCGGGGCCGTACCCGGGCTCGGTTGGGAAGGAATGAGTGTAGGATCGAGCGGCGTGAGCGACTCTTCAAGTCAACGCGGCTCGATGAGGACGTCTCGCACGACGTCGGGCCGGGTGGGGTCGTGGACCTCGGTGTTAAACGATAGGATCACCATGAGAGCCGTCCCCGTGTTGAGCATCGCGTGCGGAACCCCCGCGGGGAGGACGAAGCGACAGGCTTGGCCTTCGGTCAGATCGTAATCCCGCAAGCCGTCGGCGTCACGGAGCCGGATGAGCGCGGGGCCGAGCACCACGGCGATCTCGGTCCCGTGGATATGATAATGGTTGCCGCGAATCCCACCCGGGACGGTCAGAACCAGGTGGGCGTTCTTCTGCGAGGGGAACTCTTCGGCGTGCAGGGGCTCGATCACCAGACCACGAGGGTCAGTCGGGAACTTCATCGGCTCGGCGGTGGCGCGTCGGAGTTCGGGCATGGGAGCAAAGCCTACCTCAGATCGGGGAGAATTCGTAGGGCGAAGCCGGCGGACCGAGTGGACTTTCGAGGTGACACCGGTCGTACCCCGCCAGTGAGTCATCAGCCTCGTCGAGCGCTCGATGGTCGGGTACGCTCAATATCACGCGACGTCATTTCACGATACATGATCATTTATTATGTTCATGTGACGCGGTTTTATTCCGTCCTTTTTCGGGTGCCGGGTGATCGTGCGGCGGGGGCGGCGGAGGGGACTGGGGCATGTGCGTGTGCGCCGGGTTGGCGCGCGGCGGCAAAGGCGTGGGGCGACCCTGACCGTCGGTCGCGGGCCGCATCAACTGCGTCCCGGCGGCGGGTGTCGCGGCGTGCCCATGCAACGACAATTCCCGTTGCTGCCGTGCGGCCTGGAATCGGGCGGCTTCCGCGGCCTTGGACTGTTCTTGCTGGTGGAATCGCTCGGAGACCGCAGCGGAGTGCTCGTGCTGGAGTAATTCCTGCCGCTGTTGCTTGGCCTGGTCGGCCTGCCGAATAAGTGGGGCCTGTCCGTTCCGCTGCGGTTCAACCAACGCGGCGCGGGCGGCCTCTTGCCGGCCGCGAACTTCTGCCGCCTCATGACGCCGTTCGAATGCCTCGCCGCCTCCCGACGGGAAGTGCGCCGACGCGGAGATCGGCGACCGGGGCAACTCCACCCGCCTCGGGGCGAATGCTTTCGGCTCGGAAGCGTTCGTGAGCCGCGCATGCTCGACCGCTTCGTGACGGGCGCGGAGGTCGCGAAGCTCTCCGAGTTTCTGCTCGCGCTGAGCGAACTGGACGCGCCGCGCCTGGTCGATCCGTTCGACCCGCAGCGCGTTGTTCTCGGCCCGAATTTCCTGTGCGAACGGCCGCGCCAGGGCCTGTTCGCGGAATCCAGCTTCGCGGTGACGTTCGATCATCCGCTCCTGCGCCAGGAACGTCCGCTCGGGACGCGCATTCACGTTCTGGACCCGGTACGTGTAACTTTCGCGGATTTGAACGGACCAGTTCGGGTCACGGGGAGCATTCGTCGCGGCCGACCACGCGTAGATCGGGTCGTAAGCCACGCGGCTCCGCTCCATCTGGAACCAGGGCTCGTAACCGGCGGCCCGGTAGTTGTTGGCGTAATAATCACCGAAATAGTAGTGGTGACACACCGGCCTGGCGAAGAAGCTGCTGGTCAGCAGGGCCACGCTGATACTGATCGAGGGCGTGTAAACGAATGCGGGCTGGGTGTAAACCGGCTGGGAGAAATACACGGGTGCGAAGATCATCCCGCGGTTGGCGACGGCGTGGTCCCAGTACCCCGGGACGAACACGCAACCACCCGGCGTATACGCATACGACGCGGGGATCCAGATCCAATCGGGAGACGTCTGCACCCACAACCCCGGCCTCCAGACATAGCGATTCTCGACCCAGAACCAGTGCCCGGGGGTCCACACGAACCCTTGAAGCGCAGGCGGCGGCACGTTCGGCCCGGCTTCCAGGCTCGGGGGCGGCGGCGGGAGGTAATCGACGTTCTGCTGTTCGATGGGAGCCCAGTAACCGGAGACCCACTGGAAACCCCCGGCGACGTTCTGCCAGTAGCCGGGAACCCACTGCCTGCCGGGGGGCATGACCCGCCAGATGCCGCTGACCCACAAGTAGTCCTGGCGGTCCTCGTCATACTGCCAGTAGCCGGGCATCCATTCGACGTTGTCACCCCGGGGCTTCTGGTCGGGAGGAAGTTCCTCGATTGGGCCTGGAGGCGCTTTGGGGACGATTGGCCCCGCCGCGGGGTTAAACACCACGGGGGTCGCGAATGCTTCGTGAAGTGGGCCGCGGGTGAGGGCCTCTCCGCTCTCGCCAATCGGTCTCTGCGCTCGCGCGGGAGCCGTCAGGGCCAGGAGGACCGCCAACGTCCCTAACCCCAAACCTTGCTTGCACATCCGATTTTTGATCATCGTCCGCCCCCGTCCCGTCCGTTCCGTTCCATCGCGAACGCCACTCCTCCAAAGGTAGGACACCGCCTGATCCCGGTTCCTTGGAGGCGGAAGGAACCATACCACTAATACGCAAGAGCGCGGAGTCGTGTTTGGTTTCATTCCACAAGGATCGGAAGAAAGGTCGGCGGGCACCGTGGGAGATTCAGCCAGAGACTTCGCCGAAATTGACGACCTCACTCCACGCGAGCCGACCCCGCCATGGACTACAATCTCACCCGGCGGACGTCCTCCGATCATGCCCGATTCCTTTTCGCCCGCAGGTCGTTTTTCATGAACCGTCGAGATTCTATGCGAGCCGGATTGATTGCGGCGTCGGCGGTCGTGGAAGGGAAGGCGTCTGGATCGCCTGCCGCGGCGAACGCGAACGCACGATTAGGCATCAACCTTTCCGGACCCGCTGACTGGAACTCCGAGCTTCCGTTCGTCGATGCCTTCCGCATGTCCCGCCCCTGGATCAGCCAGCGCGAGGGGGCGAAATTCGGTGGCGGGCCTCTTCTCGACGTCGATGCGTTCGGCTGGGTCCGGAAACTTCAACCGGAGTGCTGGGCAGAGACGTTGCTCTGCACGGATCTGGAGGGACATGCGCCCCGCGGCGTCTATAACGTGTTTTATCGCGGCAAGGGCGAACTTGATTTCGGAAACAGCGCTCGAGTGCTCGACTCCCGGCCGGGGCACGCCCGGATCGACGTCGACCCCCGCAAGGGCAACGCGATCTCGGTCCGCCTCCAACGCACGGACCCTGTCGACCCGATCCGCGACATCCGCGTGATCATGCCGGGATTCGAGAAGACCTGGGAGCGCGACCCGTTTCATTCGGTGTTTCTCAACCGCTGGAAAGGGTTCGCGTGCCTGCGATTCATGGACTGGATGCTGACGAACGGGTCGGAAGTGCGAACCTGGGCCGACCGGCCGATGTTGCGGCACGCGACCACCTCGGAACGCGGCGTCCCGCTGGAAACGATGATCGCCCTCAGTAACCGCCTGGGGATCGACCCCTGGTTCTGCATGCCGCACAAGGCCGACGACGGCTATGTCCGCGAGTTCGCGACGCTTGTGCGCGACACCCTGGACAGTGCCCTGAAGGTTCAAGTCGAGTATTCGAACGAACTTTGGAACGGCGGTTTTTCGCAGTCGAAATACGCGGGAGAGCAGGGGGTGGCGCTCGGGTTCGGCACGGCGGATAAGCCATGGGAGGCGGGTTGGCGTTATACGGCCCATCGCTCGGTTCAAATCTTCAAAATCTGGGAGGACGTTTTCGGCGGGACCGGGCGGTTGGTCCGAGTCCTGGCGTCACAGTCCGTGAACCCTTACGTTTCCGAGCAGATCCTCGGGTTCCGGAACGCGTACAAACATGCCGACGCCCTGGCGATCGCCCCCTACCTGGGCTTCAACGTCGGCCGGGGTGGTTTGGCCGCGGAGGCGACGTGGGACGTCGGCAAACTTCTCGACGCGTTCGAAGCGAAGGCTTTTCCCGAGGCCGTCCAGTCGATGCACAAGAGCAAGGCGGCGGCCGACAAGCACGGCTTGAACCTGATCGCCTACGAAGGCGGACAGCACATGGTCCCCCTGACCGATGACCGGGCGATGAATGATCGCCTCTCGCGGCTCATGATCGAGGCGAACGCCCATCCCAGAATGGGTGCGATGTACAAGCGGTACTACGACGCCTGGTCCGACGCCGGAGGGAACCTGTTCGCGGTCTTCGCGTCGGTCGGAAAATGGTCGGTTCACGGGTGTTGGGGACTGGCGCAGTGGTACGACCAGAAGGCCCATGACATCCCCAAATACCGCGAGACCCTGCGCTGGGCGAAACGGGCGGGGCAACAGGTGTCGGGGGATTGACGGGGATTTCGACTATCGGGGGGGCGGGGCATTGACACACGTCTTCAAGACCGGGTGTGCAGGCCATATTTTTGTAGGCTCTGCACAGCGAACCCTACAAGTCGATGCGCAGAGAAATCACGAAAACGCCACGAACACGCGTTTTCGGCAAGTCCCTATCGACCGTCACTGCCCCGTGCAACTCTCCAAAATCACGACATCCTGAAGAGGCAATGTATGAAACGTTCGAATCATCGCCAGGCCAAGCCGCGGCTTGAATCTTTGGAGGCGATCGCGCCTCCGGCAGCAGGTGCGGCAGGCGCCGCGGCTCATGCGGCGGTCTCGGCGGCGATCAATCACGGCCCGCACCTCGGCCTTGAGGGGACGTTCCAGGGGACGTACACCCAGGTTTTCATCAATCCCGACGCCGGCCGCCAACAGTCGCTCGTGGGGACGGGCAGGCTCGAGAACCTGGGCGCGTTCAAGCTGACGGGGACTCTCCACACGCCGGGCTTCATCGCCCGGGGGCACGCCGCGGGCACCCTGACCCTCGCCAACACCAAGGGGACGATCAAGGTCAGTCTGGTCGGACCCACCGAGCCGGGGTTCGGCGGAATTCCCTCGTCGTTCACTTATTCGATCACCGGCGGGTCGGGCAAGTACTTCGGCGCACACGGCAACGGGGTCGTGACACTGGCCGACACCAACAACGCGGCGACCGGCCCGTTCACGATGCGATTCCATTGATCGGTTCGACATCGACGGCCACCTTTAACCGGTGGCCGCCGCCTCCCAGGATCACCCCTTTGAGCGGGCTCACGTCGTCATAATCGCGGCCCCAT
>JAYUFP010000073.1:0-8026 GCA_043738665.1 Isosphaeraceae bacterium | reverse complement strand
CGGGGGGAGAAGGACGGACTTTGCAATCCTCCTGATTCCGCGCCCGGGTCACGGCCCGGCGACGGTTTTTTGACCCCGCCGTCGCGGATAGATCCGGGTCGACGCGTGAAGGCAAAGTGGGCTGCCAAAAGGGCACAGGCACCGAACTTCCACACCGCAAAGCCTACGTTCCAGGTGGGAGCCAGTCCCCTTTTGACATCCCAAGGTGATGCAAGAACCCCGGGGCCTCGATCAAAGTTTCGGCGGCGGGGCCGGCTTGGGCATGTTCATCTGGGCCTTCTTCCTGGCCGCGGCCTCGGCGTTGTTGTTGTCGCGGCGGACGATCGGGGGGACGTGGGTTTCCACCCATTTGAAACCCAGGGGATCCTTCTTCTCGCGCTGGGCGAGCAAGGCCCAAGGGGTGTTCGGATGCTCATTCACGACCTTTTCGAGCAGATTCATCGCCTGTTTGCCCGCTTCGGCGGCCTTGTCGCTGGCGTGGATCTCGGTGTCGGGGACCAGCCGCCAGGCGTTTGAGTCGGGCTTCGTGAACTTCCGCGGATCCTTCTTCATTCGGGCGCAGGCCATATTGTACTCGTAGGCCCGCACTTTCATGGCCATCAAGCGCCCGCGGATGAGGTCGTAATGCGCCTGCCAGCGTCGCGAAGTCTCGCGGTCGCGCATCTTGACCACGTACGCGATCGGCTCGAGCGCGGCGTCCACGGTGTATTGCACCCGCGCCGTGAGGGCCTGGTTCCGCTCCATCGCCTCCTTGAATTCAGGGGCGTCCACCGGCGGAAACACCAGCGACGGCATCCCCGGCAGGTTGTTCTGCTGGGTGATCAACGCGGCCTCTCGCACGGCCTTGCGGATCGGGTTGTTCTCCACGGCCTCATCGTATTTCGGCCTGCTCAGCCAGTCGGGCTTGTACTCGCGCATCGCCTGCGGGTCGAACCCCATCCGCCTTTGCCCCAGGCGGGTCACGAAGAAGATCCCGTCCGTCGCCCCGGCGAGCCTGCTCAACGCATAAGGGCCGAACCCCGAGTCGAGGATGTCGTACTGATCGCCCGAGAACCAGAACGGCAGGCGGATCTGCTCGGGGACGACCGACTCGGGCCCTTGCCTCACGGGGAGGTTGTAATACGTCTGCCCGGTCTTGGGGTCGGTGTAGTTCATCCGCCCCTCGGCGCGGGCGAAGATCGCCTGCGAGCCTAGGACGTACACCGGGACTTTCGCCTTCTGGGCCGCGGCGATCGCCGTCTCAAGATAGTTCTCGTCGTCGCCCACCTCGTCGGTCACGACGATGATCATCGTGCGGTAATGCCGGCCTTTGGAGTCGCGGTACCGGCCCCACTTCTCGACGATCGTGGCGACGGTCTGGAACGTCGATTCGACCCCCGAAGCGTCGAGCTTCACGGCGTCGATCGCCTTGGTGATTTCGCCGACGTCGCCTGTCGGGCTCGGCGTCATCGCCTTGCGGTCCTCGCCGAACGCGACGACCTCGGTCAAAAGCGCGTCGTCGGCCGAGAGCTGCTTGTCGTCGAGCTGACTGATGTGGCGATAAACCGCCTCGATATGCTTGGAAAGACGTTCGCGCTCGGCCTGGAGGCTTCCGGAGGCGTCGAACGCCCAGACGACCAGGGTCCGCCCTTGTTCGAGCTGGCGGAGGATCTCCTCGGCGATCCGGTCGACGGCCCCCTCGGCGGAACCGACGTGTTCGGCCCCGTTCCCCTTGATCGAGACGGTCTGGCCCAGCATCATCGCCGTGGGGACGATCGACTGCGTGGCGCGCTGGACATCGACCCTGGCCAGGGAGACGGCGTCGGACGGTTCGACGGACTTGAGGACGGGGCCGCCGGCCTGTCCCGTGTGCGTCATCGTGGACAGATCGGGCGCGAACGACCCGGCGGCGGGGATCATGTTGGGGCGCTCAGCCGACTGGTCGATGTCCTGGAATTGCATCTTTTCGAGGCTGCGGTCGATCCGGGTGTCGACGGAACTGGCCACGGAATCGAAGTGGCGGCCGACCTCACGGTGGACTGCGATGCCGGTGATCGCCAGGCAGGCGACGATCGCCAGGTGAACGGCGAGGCTGACGGCCATGGCGGGGACGTTCACGTCGAACCGTTCGACGCCCCACTCGGCGAGCCCGGAGAAGCTCTCGGCGTAGCGCTCTTTGGCCGCGAGGAACCGTTCACGGAGCCTGATTTTCGGCTTCCTTGGAACGGCCGCGGTGTGGATATGCCCGAAATCCTCGTCGCCGTCCGTGTCGATGACGATCTGGTCTTGCAGCACGGCCGAACCCTCCCCCGAGGAACCGTCCGCCCTCAGAGCGATCGCGACTGGGTTACTCCATCCATCAATCCTAGTGTCCACTCGGCCTTCTGGCAACCGCGTTTCGAGAAACGTTTCGCGACGAAGAGGTTCGACGGCCCGAAAATCCGAGACAGAGGCATTCACGCATGGGTATCATACCCGGAGAGGCGAGGGACGGGGCGGTTTCATTTTTTCATTTTCGTCGCGGAGTTCTCAAGATGCCCAATGCCCGATGGTCAATGACCAAGAAATCAGACCGCGATCGTCCCCAGATTCCCGAGTCTTCCGTTGGACATTGACCATCGGACATCTCGGTTCATTGAAAACGAAACAGCCTTGAGGCGAGGGACGGTTCGAATTGTGGGAAACGCTTGTCGGGATAAGATGCCGGAAGAACACGGGGCCTTCATTGAGCTTGCTGACGGAAGAGGTAAAGGATGAGCCGGACGTATTCGGCGACGGAAAGAGACCTTCGAGAGCGGTTTGACCGCCTGAAGGCGCAGTGGCGAGAGAGTTCGCGCTACCTCTCCAACACGGCTCAGATCGCCATGCTTGCCCCTTACCAGAGAATCATCGAGATGGGGTTGCCGGCGATTCCTCTGATCCTTGAGGAACTCCGCCGTGAACCGGATCAGTGGTTCTGGGCGTTGGAATCCATCACCGACGAGAACCACGTGCCGCCGAAAGCCGCCGGCCGCGTCAGGCTCATGGCCGAAGCCTGGCTGGAGTGGGGCCGCCGGAAGGGCCATCTTATCTCTCCCCATGATTTCCCTTCCGACGTTCTTCTTTGGAGTGCGTGCGGCTTGCCACCGCTTTGATGAAGCGGGCCGGGGGCTTGCACTCAGACGAATCGCGGCCTAACGTCCATCGGTAATCGGAGGCCTGCCCCGAAAGCGGCGGCAAGCCGCACGCACTCCAAAGGGGCGTGCCTGATGGCTCGGCGATCGGCCATCCATCCTCCGCCATCTCACGAAAGGACAACGCTCATGGGCAGGCCCGTCGTCCACTTCGAATTCGGCTGCCGCGACAAGGCGAAAACCAGGGCGTTCTTCGGCGAAATGTTCGGCTGGACCTTCGACGAGCACGGCCCCGCGTCGGTGATCGACACCCAGGCCTCGGGCGCGGGCATCCGGGGCCACATCAACGCGCTGGGGCACGAGCCGCACAATTACACGGTCGTTTATGTGGACGTCGATGACGTCCCCGAGGCACTCGCGAAGGCCGAGTCACTGGGCGGCAAGACCCTCGTCCCCCCCGTCACGATCCCCGACGGAGTCTTCGCCTGGTTCGCCGACCCCGAAGGCAACCCCGTCGGCCTCTGGAAAGCGACGGCTTGACACCCTTTTCCCTCCTTTTTCTCCATGAAACGCAAAGGAGTCTCGAATGAAGGCTTCGGATCGGGGACGCGTGTTGGTGTTGGGCCTGGTCCTGGCGGCGTTTTCGTTCGCGCCGGGGCCTGAGGCGAAGGTGAAGAAGCCCTCGGCGCTGGCCGAGGCCCGTTACAAGGCCGCGAAGGCTCAGTTTGAAGAAGTGTGGACCTATTACCGACAGTCACGAACCGATTCGTTCCTGACGTACTACTGGTCCCGGATGGTCCTGGAGGCCCAGCAGGATTTATGCACGAACAAGGACGAGCGAATCGCCGCGCTCGTCGCCCACCAGGAACGCATGCAGCAGTTGCAAACCCTGGTCCACAAGGTCCGAAGGCTCGGGTTCTCGTATTCGACGGATGTGAAGGCGACCGACTATTACAAGGTGGAAGTCGAGCGGCTGCTGGAAAAGGCGAATGCCGAGTGAGATCGTGGGCAACCGAGTTTGCCTTGAGCATCCCGCAGGGCTTCAGGCGTGTCTCGTGACCGCGGTCGCCGCCGATCGACCGATGATCCGGATTGACCTCATCACCTTTCGGGTCATCCTTCGGGCGTCGATAATCTTGGGAAAGAATACCGAGCCGCGAAAGGTGCCCCATGTCGTCTCGAATCCGCACGATGGCCGCGATGCGTGTCGGCGCTTACGCCGACCGATTGAACGGCCCCGCCTATCTGAGTCGTTCGACTCCCAGCCCGCCCTATCCTCCCGGCGGGATGATGAGCGAATTCGAACACGGACCTGTCGACGGACGGACGTACTGGGTGACGATTTTCTTCCGTTATGCGTCCGACGAGGAGACATTGGTCGTCGTCAGGATCGGGCGGTTTTAAGCCCGGTAGCCCGGCGGGGTGAGTCGCGAAGACGTACCATCCGGTGGGCGCGGAGAACGTGGGTTGTAGACAGGCATCAATCGAAGACGACGCGGAGCGTCGGGGGCGGCATTCCCACGCGGGAGCGTGGGAACGAGGAAAAGTGGTGGTCAAGACCCAGCTTAGAGAACGTTCACCTCAAAGGCAAAATCATGGAATCAACGTTCATCAGCTTGACTTTGATCGGTGTTGCGTTCCTCGGATCGACGCTTGCCGTCACGGCGAGGGCTTCGGACGACCCCGGGACCAAAGAGACGCCCGACCGGCGTTTCGAGAAACTTCTGGCGGACGCCATGAAGGACCCGGAGAAGGCGGACTGGAAGCCACTCCGTGAAGCGTTCTCCAGGACGAGCCACTACAAGCCGTACAGCACCGAGGTGACGGAAAAGCTCCAGGAAATCGCCAGATCGATCGGGCGCGGAGAGTCGAAGGAGAGCGAAGCGGCCTTGCTCAAGTTGCTCGAGCAAGAGCGGTTCATGAGGTTCGACTCAGTGGCGATGTTGACGATGCTCTACGAGAAGACCGACCGGCCGGAAAAGGCGGAAAAATATAAGAAATTACTGCACGGTATCCTCGGAGTCCTGAATTACCCGAAGGCGGGGACGAGCTTCGAGAATCCGATCACGGTCCTCTTCATTCAGGAGGAATACCTCGTAGCCACCAACATGCCGGTCGAGAGCCAAGGCCTGGTCATCAACAAGACGCACCGTTTCGACGTTCTTGAGATCGCGACCAAGGGTGACGAGCCGGTGAAGAAAATTTATTTTGATATCGACCTGCTTCGTAACGCCAAATCGATCCTCGACAAGTAAGCCGGCAGGGTGCGTCGCGAAGACGCACGATCGGGTTACTCCGAAATTCCGACGGGAATCGATTCAAAGCGAACACACGCTTTGGCGATCGTCTTTTGATAGGAACTGGGGACTTCCTTGACCACAGTCGATTCGCCAATCACGGCAGCCCCACTCGCTTGCGCACAACCCATTCCGCCGTGACGACCCCGAAGAACAAGAGCAACGTCACCGGCTGATCCCATAAAGGGGTCTCTTCGATTCGGATGATTTCTTTGGTCCGAGATCGAAGCAATGGCGGAACCGACGCGGCTTCATAATCAAAAAAGACCTTTCCCCCGGTCGCGCCGGCGAGGCGGTCGAGGGGGTCTTTCGTTGCCGCGAGCTCGACCCTTTCGGTGCCGTCTCGGGCGATCACTTCCAGGGTCGCCTCGGGGGCGGGGGTCAGGTGGAGGGCCTCGGTTAGGGCGGGGGCGTCGAGGCGGACGACGTAGGCGCCGATCGGTAACGTGGGTGAAATGCCTTCATACGTTCTCGGCTGGCCGGTCGCGGGGCGGAGGGGGACCACCGCCAGGGCCTCTCCCGGTTCGGCGCCGGATTTGAAGACCCTGGCCGCGATTAGTAAATCAGGGCCGACCCCGGGTACGCCTTCGCTGATCCTGGCCTGGATCGTCGCCGGTTCGCCTTCGGCGGTCCTCGGCTTGAGCGGGCCGAATCGGACATACGCGTTGCCCGCCGCCAGCTTCCCGCCCGACGCCCAGCGCACCACCTGACCCCAGAACCGGTGGTGATACGCGTCGCCGACTCGCTGCCGCCAGCGCCAGGTCGCGTCCGTGCCCACGAACAAGACTTTTCCCAGGCCGTAAGGCTGGGCCGCGAGCAAGACCGTGGCCGGATCCTCGCCGCCGATCGCCAGGGTGGTCGCCCCCGGTTTCGCACGTCCCGCGAACGCCCACGGGAGCCTCGGCAGGCCTTTCCAGCGCCTGGCGGTTTCGTCGGAGTCCGACGCGAGCTGGAGCATCGGCCACGACCCCGAATCCATCAAGGCCGCTTCGACGGGCAGGAACGCCACCCCCGGCGGCAGGCTCGGGTGCGCGGGGTCCTCGGCGGCGCCCGCGACGTCCACCGGCTTGGGGTCGAGCACCGGCAAGAGCTTCCTGGCGGCCTCGAAGCCGCCCAGGGCGGCGAAAAACCGGGGGCCGGGGCTGAACACGAGCGTCCCCCCGCGCTGGGCGACGAACGCTTCCAGACGTGTCCAAGCGTCGGCGGGGAAGTCCGACGGGTCGACGTCGCCGACAACGATCACGTCATACGTCCCCAACGGGTCGGGAAGCGACTCTTCTTTACGAATCAAACGTGTTTTGTAGGTGAACGCTTGATCGCCTGAAGAGGCTTGTCCCGGTTGATGAAAGACGATCGCCTCGACGCTCACGCGGGGGTCGCGCGCCAGGGCGTTGCGGAGGTAGCGGAACTCCCACCGGGCCTCGCCATCGACGATGAGGACCTTCGCCTTGTCGTCGACCACCTGTACCGAGACGGTCCGTTTATCGTTGTCGGGGCGGACATCGCCGTCCATCGGCGCGACGGCCATGGTCAACGGCACACTGCCGACAGCGTCGAGCGGGACTCGAAACGAGACCGTCGGACGGGAGGATTCCCCCGAGGCCGTCACGACCTGCCGCAAAGGCGACGCCCCCGGCCGTTCGAGCGTGACGGCGATTTCCCGACCCGCCAACCCGTCGAGTTTGAGGGTCGCCTCGACGGTGGCGACGTCCCCTTTATAAACGGATTCAGGCGCTTTCACCGAGGCGACCGCCGCGTCCTTGGGCGGAACGGTCGACCCCACGAGCACGGGGAAGACCGGAACGCCCCGCGCGGCGAGTCGGTCGACGGTCTTCGATGCGTCGCCGGGGGCGTTGCGGCGGCCGTCGGTCACCAGGACGATCCCGAGCACCGGGGCGGAGTCGGCGGAGGCTTTCAAGGCCTCGGCCAGAACGGGCTCCCAGTCGGTCGAGAGCAGAGCGGGGTCGTCGGGCTTGGCGGGCGTTTTGAGCAGGGTTTCGAGCGTGCCGGGCGTGAGGCTCTTGGCGAATTCAAACGCCTCGACGTTGTGGTCGTTCGCCAGTTTCGCGAGAGGTGCATCCTTGCCGGAGACGAGCCTGCGGGCGACCTCGCGGCGGGGGAGGGTTTCGAGGATGTCGCCGGGGCTGTTGCCGAGGGTTTTAGCAAGGGCCTGGCGTTGGGAGGGGGTCCGCCCGGGGTCGGCGGTGGACATGCTCTCGGAGGCATCGACGGCGACGATCACGCGCCCCTTGACGGCCTCGCGGAACGTCCTGGCGGAGATCGGTTCGAAGAGCGCCGAGACGAGCGCCGCCGCGGCGGCGATGCGGAGCGAAAGCAGCAGGATTCCGGCCCTCCGCGAGACGAGCTTGCGTTCCTCCCGGAAGAGCGCGACGAGAAGGAAAATCGCCAAGGCCCCGACCGCGATCCAGAACCATCCGAGCTGCCCCCCCGCGAGCAAGAGCCTGCGTCCTCCGGGAAGGTCGAAATTCATGCGAGGTTCCTGGGAGGCAAGGCAGTTTGCAGGTGGTGGGCGTTGTTTCGGACATGATAACCGGAGCGGACAGCCCGGGCAAACCGGGGGGGTGGCGGATCAGGCGGATTGCAAAGTCGGGTCAGCCGAGAACCACGAATTCGGAA
>JAYUFP010000072.1:0-2615 GCA_043738665.1 Isosphaeraceae bacterium | reverse complement strand
ACAAGGTGTACCGGTACGCCAACGCCGCGGGACGCCTTTCGGGCAGCCAGAACGCCGCGAGCAGCTTCTCCCTCAACAGCGGCAATACCAGCCCCAAGGACATCGTGACGGACGGAACCTATTTGTGGGTCGTCAACGATTCCACAACAGACAGCGTGTTCAAGTACACTTTGTCGGGCTCGCTCCTCGGAAGCTGGACCCTCGCGGGAGCCGGCACCAGCCCGACGGGCATCACGCTCGACCCGACGAACGTCGGCACCCTGTGGGTCGTTGACAACGGGACCGACCGCGTCTACCAGTACGACAACGCCGCCACCCTCATCACCGGTTCACAATCGCCCTCGACGAGCTTCGCGTTAGCCGCAGGCAACACCAACCCTCAAGGCATCGCCGACCCGCCTTTCGCGGCCGCGCTCCCGGCCGTCGCGCCTGGTCGTCGCGTGGCGATCACGACAGAGGCCCGACATCCCGATCCCGTCGTTATCGCGGAACCGCAGTCGCCGAGCGTCCACAAGCTTCCGACAGCTCGATCGATGTCCTCTCGACATGCCGCGAAGGGCTTCCAGGAGACTCATCGCGCCTTGGCCCTGGCCGATCCCAAAACCGATCAGGGACCGACGTCGTTCGCCGACCGCATGACCCCCTCGGGGCCTCTCTCTCTGAGGTCCCATCTCACGGCGAGGCGACGTCATGCGTGAAGCATCATTGGGGTCAGTTCTGTTTGTCGACAATAAAGAGAACTGACACCTGTTTCTCGCTCTGAAACTGTCGGAGCACCTTGAGTATCTCAAGTTAGAGCCAGTTTCGTAGGGTGCGTCTCCCTGACGCACCAAGGTCCGGCCCTCGCTCGATGAGCAGTCCCGATGGTGCGTCTTGCGGAAGCACCCTGACTCTCAAGAATCAGTCCATACTCAGACCCCCCACCACGGAGCCGACCGATGCGAAACCCATTTTCGTCCCGAGTTCAAGCTTTCCCCCGGCGATCCCGAATCGCACAGACGCTCCGCCCCGGGCTGGAGTCCCTTGAGGATCGCGTCGTCCTCTCCGCCGCCTTCGATTCCGTCCTCACGATCGGGAGTGACACCGCCTCCATCCTGCCTGCGGACAACGCCGTCGATGCGGCCGGGAACACTTATGTGACCGGCATCCTCAGAGGGGTGATGGATTTCGACCCGTCGGTCGACCGTCCCGATGGTTCTGACATCCTCACCCCGCGAGGATACGCGGACGCCTTCGTCGCCAAGTACGCCCCCGACAACGCGCTCGTCTGGGCCCGACGGATGGGCAGCGACGACACCAACCTCAACAACGAGCAAATCGAGGAGGGCGCGGGGGTCGCCGTCGACGGGGCCGGAAACGTATTCGTCACCGGAAGTTTCAAGGGGCAGGCTGACTTCGGCCCATTCACCTTGACCAGCGCCGGTTACTCCGACGTCTTCGTCACCAAGCTCGACCCGAACGGCTCCGTCCTCTGGGCGAAATCCTGGGGCGGGTCGACCCGCGACCAAGGCAGCGGCATCACCATTGACGTTGCCGGCAACGTCATTTCCGTCGGGACCACCCTACAGGTCGTCAATTCCAGCGGTGGCGTTAACGACACCGGGTTCGAGGTAAGGAAGTTCAGCCCGACCGGCGCGGCTGTATGGTCTAAGCGGATCGACAACTCGGGTGGGACCGCCGTGAGTGTGGGGACCGACGCATCGGGCAACGTCTTCGTGAGCGGCCAATTCTACGGGACGGCGGACTTCAACCCCGATCCCAAGAAAACCAGTTACGTCACCGGGGCAAGCCTAATGAGGGTGAATGGGGGAGCGAACGGCTACGTTCTGAAGCTCACGGCCTCCGGCACGTTCGGCTGGGTCGCGCCGTTCGTGGCCAAGACGGCGGAGGCGTCGAATTCCTGGGCCTTCATCGAAGACCTCGCCGTGGACGGTGGGGGGAACATTCTCGTCGGGGGCCACGTCAGCGGTCAGGTCGATCTGAATCCGAGTTCATCAGTCGATTACCGGCTTCCGACCCCGAAGACGTACAACGGGTTCGTCGCGAAGCTGTCACCCGGCGGCTCGCTCAGTTGGGCCAAGCAGACCGGTGGTAGCTCTGTCCATTCGCTGGCCGTGGATGCGTCCGGGGCCGTGTACGCGACCGGCGGTTTCTCCACGGAGGACTTCACCCCGGGTTCCGGCCTGCCTTCCGTGACAAGCAACGGCGGCAATGATGTATACGTGACCAAGTTCACAGCCTCCGGCACCCTGGACTGGGCGTTGACCTTCGGCGGGACCGGGTCCGAGAACTGCCGGGGGATCGCCGTCGACGCCTCGGGCACCATCTACCTGGCGGGGACATACCTGGGCACGACCGACTTCGACCCGGACCCGTTGACCACCCACGAGCGGACCAACACGGCGTTCAACGACTTGTTCCTTCTCAAACTTCGGCAATCGTGATCGAACATCGCCACGTGTCTTAATTCGTTAGTTTCGTAACGCGGCGGAGCCGCAACCAAACTTACCCATCTTTACGATCTGCGAAACGTTACGACGGAGCCGGAAATAACAGCGTAGGGTGGGTCGAGTTTCGAGGCCCACCATCATTGAATGCGTGGTGGGCCTCGAAAC
>JAYUFP010000071.1:0-8057 GCA_043738665.1 Isosphaeraceae bacterium | reverse complement strand
TGCCCGACGGCACCCACGCCAAGGACGTCAACGGCAAGCGACTCCGACTCCCCTTGCCCGACGCCGACTCGGGCGTCTTCCTCCGCGGGAACGGAGATTATCAAGTGAACATGTGGTGCTGGCCGATCGGTTCCGGCGAAATGTACACGATCCGTACCGATCCGAAGACGGCGCCCGACCTCCGCGCCGCCGTCACACCCAAGCACCAGGCCGACAAGCCCGTGGGCGATTGGAACCACTTCGAGATCACCGTGAAGGGGAAAACGGTCAAGGTGGTGCTGAACGGCGTGACGGTCATCCCCGGCGCGACGATCCCGATCTTGCCCGAGAAGGGTCGTATCGCCTTCCAGCACCATGGCTCCAAGAACAAGCAGGGCGAATGGGCCGGACCTCCCAGCCTCGTCCAGTTCAAGAATATTTCCATCAAAGAACTGAAATGACGTCGGTCGAGGATCTTCACTAAACCCTCCGCGGGGAGTCGTGACGGCCATGGACCTCGCCGCCCGTGCAAGTCCGGAAAGCACGGGCCGGTTGTGCCGGCGTCGGTTCCTCTCTTCCGCCGAGTGCCCTCGGTTGCGGGAGCCGAGTCGCCGCCGACATCCGATCTGAGCCAGACCTTTCGCAAAGTTCGACAGGGGGGCGCGTTCGGCAATGAATACGCGATTTCATCATTACTTGACCGGCGCATTGTCGGCCGCACTCCTCCACGGGTCGGGCTCGGCACCCGTCGCATCGGCGGCCGAACCTGCTTCACGCCCCTTGCGAACCCTGATCCTCTCACGCGTCGCGAACCCCACCACTCCCGATTTGAAGCACATTCTCTCCGACACCGGACGATTCGAAGTGAGCGTCTGCGAAGCGCCTGACGGTCTATCGGCGTCGACCTTCTCTCCTTTCGACCTCGTGGTAATCGACACGGCGCTCGCACCGCGGAGCGACACCGCGAAAGCCGTCGCCGCATTTGCCTTTGAGGGCAAAGGGGTCCTGGTCAGCCGTGGAGGGCGCGATCTCGCGACGACGTCTTCCGACTGGCCGCTGACGGGGACAACACAGTCGGAGCAGCCGGTCCGCTTCCTCGACGTCAAGATCGCTCGGTCCGAGCACCCGATCGTCAAGGGTTTGGCCGACTCGTTCCGCACCGCCGACTCCGTGCACGCCGGCCTGAATGCTAGCGCGGGCGCCCGGGTGCTCGCAACGATCGACTCGGGGGACCGGAAGGTTCCGGTGCTGGCGACGTCCTCACTCGGCAAGGGGCGCGCGGTCTCCCTGGGACTGGGAGCCGACTCTTCCGCGATGCACGAGTCGGCATTTCGCGTTTTGCTCGCCAGGGCAGGGGAGTGGGCCGCCTCGGGCGAGGTCACGTTGCCCGCGTCACTCGGAACGCACGGTTCCTCGGCCAACGCCGTCAAGGCGCTCTTGATCACCGGGGGGCACGACCACGACGCGGCCTTCTACTCGCTCTTCAACGGCCTCGACTCACTCCCGGTCGACACCGCCGCCAATGCGTTCAAGAAGGACGTCCGCGGAAAGTATGACGTGATCATCATGTACGACTTCACCCGCGACCTCGATGAAGTCGGCAGAAAGAACCTCCGCGACTTTGTCGAGAGCGGCAAGGGGGTCGTCGTCCTCCACCACGCGTTGCTGAATTTCCAGACCTGGACCTGGTGGTCGGAGGACGTGGTCGGCGGCCGGTATCGGCTGCGACGGGAGAACGGGAAGCCGTCGTCGAGCGTCAAGGACGACCGGCAGATCGACGTGAGCCCGGCCACCGCCCACCCCGTCGTCAACGGCATCGGACCGTTCCACATTACCGACGAAGCGTACAAAAATCTTTATATGTCATCGAAAAACAAGCCACTCCTGACGACCGACAACCCGACGAGTGACACGAACCTCGCCTGGATCGGGCCTTGCGAGACGTCTCGCGTGGTCGCCATCCAGCTCGGCCACGGCCGTTCGGCGTTCGGCCACGCCGCTTACCGGGCGCTGGTCCACAACGCGGTCCTCTGGGCGGCGGGCAAAACCAAGTCACCTCAATGACAGTCATTTTCGAGGGGAATCCGCGATGAAATTGGGACTCTACAGCATCACCTATCTTGGCCTTTGGTACCGGGGTCAGGAGCTCACGCTCCCCCAGATGATCTCCCGCGCCAAGGAGTACGGCTACGACGGCATCGAGATCGACGGGAAACGGCCGCACGGCAGTCCGCTCGACTGGCCGACCGCGCGGTGCCGCGACCTGCGTGCCCTCGCCGACGGCGAGGGAATCGATATTTATGCGGTCGCCGCCAACAACGACTTCAGCAACCCCGTCCCGGAGTGCCGAGAAGCCCAGATCTGTTGCGTCCGCGACATGATCCGGATGACGGCCGATTTCGGCGCGCCGACGTTGCGCGTCTTCCTGGCCTGGTGGGGAGTGACCCGACACCCTCAGCTCGCCACTTACGACATCGCCGAAGGCTACTGGCCCATCGTCCACGAGAAGTTCTCCACCGAGGAGATCTGGGACTGGTGCCGGGAAGCCCTCGCGGAGTGCTGCCGCCACGCGGGTGACGCCGGCGTGACGCTGGCCTTGCAGAACCACAAGCCGCTGATCAACGATCATAACGACCTTCTGAGGATGGTCCGCGAGGTCGATTCCCCGCACCTGAAGCTCTGTCTCGACGCCCCCCTCATGCCCGACCGCAGCACGTCCGGAATCCGCGAAGGGGCGCATGCCGTCGGCCCCCTCCAGGCGCTCACCCACTTCGGCGGCGAATTCGAACGACAGGCCGACGGGTCGATCCGCGGGTTCGAGCGCAATGACGGGGTCGTCGGCGAGGACACCGATCGGTATTACGGCGACTTCGCCCGCTCGATGAACGAGATCGGCTACGAAGGCTACATCGGCTACGAGCTCTGCCATCAACTGCCGGTGATCGGCGGCCAGACGGTCGGGATCGATTACGCCGACAAACAGGCGAAGCTCGCCGCGGAATTCATGCGGACGTTGATCGACGCGGAAGTCGGAGCGTTGCCAGTTCGATGATCGGCCGGCGGACCTGGAGGCGGCTATGAAAGCGCTACGGCGGATCTTGGTCTTCGCGCTCCTGTTGACGGTCGCGAGCGCGGCATTCGCGCAACAAAAGAAAAAGAGAAGGCTGCTGGTCATCGGCCAGAGCAAAGGGTATCAGCACGAGTCGATCTCGACCGCGATGGTGACGCTCTACAACCTGGGCCGCGGCTCGGGGGAGTGGGATACCTACTTCCGAACCGATTGCACGGCGGTCACCAAGAAGCCCCTGAAGTGGGGGGCGAAGAATCTGAACGACTTCGACGCCGTCGTGTTCTTCACCGACGGCGACCTCGACATGGACGGCTCGCAGAAGGCCGATCTCCTCTCGTTCGTCCGCGACGACGGCAAAGGGTTCATCGGCATCCATAGCGCCTCGATCACGTTCCTGTCGTGGCCCGAGTACGGTGAGATGCTTGGCGGTTACTTCGACGGCCACCCCTGGGGCGAGTTTGACGCGCCCCTGGTTGTCGAAGACGCGAAGTTCCCGGGCATGAACCACCTCCCGCGCGCGTTTATTCTCAAGGACGAAATCTATCAGATCAAAGACTTCTCGCGCGAGAAGGTCCGCGTCCTGCTCAGTCTCGACGCCGGCAAAGTGGACCTCTCGAAGAAAGGCATCCATCGCAAGGATCGGGATTTCGCCGTCATCTGGGCCCACACCTACGGCAAAGGGCGTGTCCTCTATAACGGCCTCGGCCACACCCTCGAAAGTTGGGATCAGCCCGGCGTCCAGAAAATGTGGCTGGAGATGGTCCGGTGGTCAATGGGCGTCATCCCGGGAGAAACGACTCCCCGGCCCGCGCCGGTCAAATCCATGACCCGCTCTTCGCGGTAGCGTCTCGACTGAAAGACGCGACAGATCCCCGAAGTGTCGGCGCGTCGGTCGAAAAATCGAGAAAAAGTCGGGCTTGTGAGACAAAGTGCCGCGAATCAAGGAGCGGTTTTGGGGAGGGCCGAAAACGCTCGGTCAGGAACGTTCTCGGCTCCGGGCTTGTTGAGCGTACCTCATGAGGGTACAGTATTTGCATGGGCCGGATCCGTCCGAAGGGATCCGCGAGCGACACCGGCGAACCAGGAAACAAGGCTTTACGCATGCACCTGTTCGTGAGCATGACACGGACGTTGGTGATCCTCCTATTGACCCTTCGGGTACTCGCGGCGCCGTTGGCGATGCGCCCCGAGCCAATTCGAAACCCCGCGAACTACCGGCTCGTCGTCCGAGTTTGCGCATGGCCGGCTCAACGCCCGCAGCGGTCTCTGACCGCAACCTCTCTTGTGCCGTCGTTCCAAGGCAAATGTCTCGATGACACCGAGAATCGCCGGCGCGGATACGGGCTCCCGGCTTCGGTGACGCGAGCCACCTTATCCACGCTCTTCGATCACCTGCCGAACCCTTCTCTCGTCCGACTTGACGTCTGCCTGCGCTGCTGAGCCGCCACATCGGTTCGTGTCGATCATCGACTGACCTCGCGCCACGCTCGCGCGCCCTCGTTTCCACACATCAAATCATCCCGCCCGATTGCTTTCCACGGGAGCAGAACTCATGAACGGCCTGATCCGGGCTTCGCTCCGGAACCCTTACGCAGTCACGGTTTTTTGTTTGACGCTCGTGATGCTCGGCACGGTCTCGGCGTACTTGATTCCGATCGACATCTTGCCGGTGTTCAAGAGCCCGGCGGTCCAGGTGCTCACGTTCTATTCGGGGATGCCCGCGTCGAGCGTCGAGAAGGACATCACCAACCGGATGGAGCGCTGGGTCGGGCAGGCCAACGGGACGGCCCGGCAGGAGTCGCGTTCGATCGTGGGGGCGAGCGTCGTCCGCGACTATTTTCGGAGCGGCGTCGACCCCAACGGCGCCTTGACCCAGGTCAACTCGTTGGCCTTGGCCGCGGTCCCCAACCTTCCGCCGGGTACGCTCCCACCGGTCGTCTTACCGTTCGACCCCACGAGCACCACGCCTGTCGCCATTGTCGCGGTGGACAGCCCGGACGAGTCGCAGCCCGAATCGATCCTCTACGACGTCGGCCGCTATGAAGTTCGCAACATGATCTTGAGCATCAACGGCGCAGTCGCGCCGGTGGTCTACGGCGGTAAGATCCGCGCGGTCATGGCGTATCTCGACCGTCAGAAGCTCGAAGCCCGGCGGCTCTCGCCGCTCGACGTGATGAAGGCGATGGACAGCTACAACGTCTTCCTCCCGACCGGCGACGCCAAGATCGGCGACTACGACTTCGCGCTCGACTCGAATTCGATGTTCGACTATCCGGCGGACATGGGGGACATCCCGCTCCATTCGACGATCGGGAACGTCTCGTACCTCCGCGATGTGGCGACAATCAAGGACGCCGCCTTCATCCAGACCAACGTGGTTCGGGTCAATGGCCGTCGCGAGGTCTACATCCCGGTTTTCCGGCAACTCGGCGCCAGCACACTGGCGGTGGTCGACACCGTCCGCGCCAGGCTTGGTGAGTTCACGGACCGGCTGACCCGAACCGGGATCGACCTGAAACTGGTGATGGACCAGTCGGTCTACGTCCGCCAATCGATCGCCAGCCTCGTGCAGGAGGGCCTGTTGGGCGCGGTGCTCTGCTCGCTGACGATCCTCGTGTTCCTGGGCCAGTGGAGAATGACCGCGATCGCCGTGATGACGCTGCCGCTCTCGGTCCTCGGGGCGATGATCTTCCTTTATTACACGGGGAACACCGTCAACGTGATGACTCTCGCCGGTCTGACGCTGGCGATCGGCCCGATGGTTGATAGTGCGATCATCTGTCTAGAGAACACCCATCGCCATTTGGGAATGGGGGCGACGCCGCACGACGCCGCGTACCTCGGAGCGAGCGAGGTCGCGATGCCCGAGCTGATCGCGACCTTGTGTACGTTCCTCGTGCTCTCGCCGCTGGCGCTGATGCCGGGCATGGGAGAGTTCCTCTTCAAGCCGATGACCATGGCGGTCGCGTTCGCGATGTGTACCGCGTACATCCTGTCGCGGACGCTGGTCCCGGCGTGCAGCGCCGCGTGGCTCGGCGGGCACGGCGCCGTCGGGCATGAAGGACGTCCGCAACGGAGGGGCTTGGTCTCGCGGGCGTTCGCCCGTTGGGAGGGTTGGGTCGATGGCGTCTTCGCTTCCTACGCGGGCGTGCTCGACGTCGTCATGAAGCGTCGGGTTTTGACGGTGGTCGTGGCGTTTGGGTTGCTGGTCGCGACGCTCTTCGCGCTCTGGCCCGTGCTGCGCAAGGAGTTTTTCCCGGAGGTGGACGCGGGTGCCTTCGAGATGTACGTCAGGGCGCCGAGCGGCACCCGGATCGAGAAGACCGAGGAAAGGATCGCCGAAATCGAGTCCGTCATCAAAAAGACGATTCCCGAACACGACCTGGAGCTTTACATCTCCGAGATCGGGGTCAACGCCGACTGGTCGGCCGCCTACACGCCGAATTCGGGGCCGATGGACACGGTCGTCAAGGTGCAGCTCAAGGAGCACAGGAGCCGTTCGGCCCAGGAGTACGTGCATGAACTTCGAACGGGGCTGGCCAAGGATCCGAGGTTCCGGAACATGGACTTCGCCTTCGACGCCGGCGGCCTCGTCCGGGGCGCGATGAACGAAGGGAAATCGACCCCGATCAACATCCAAGTCACGGGGAAGAACCAGAAAACGGCGCGTGCGATCGCCGAACGGATCCGCAACCGATGTGTCCGGATCGACGGCGTGGTCGATGCCCGGATCATCCAGCGGCTGGATTACCCCGAGTATGTCATCGACGTCGACCGCGCGAAGGCGGCCGACCTGGGCCTGACGCAGGAAGACGTCATGAAAAACGTCGTGGCGGCGTTCAACTCGAGCATCCAGTTCAACAAGAAGAACTTCTGGATCGACCCGATCGGCGGCAATCAGTATTTCGTCGGCGTGCAGTATCCTGAAGGAGACATCAAATCGATCGAGACCCTCTTGAACGTCCCGATCACCGGCCCCGGCCAGGGCAAGGCCATCCCCCTGGGGAACCTGATCACCATGCGCCGCACGAACGTGCCGACGGAGGTCACGCACACGAACATCCAGGCCACGATCGATCTGTCGATGGGCGTTTACCGGCGCGACCTCGGTCACGTCTCCGACGACGTCACGAAGGTGATCGACGAGTTCGCCGAACGTCAGCCGGACGGCACCTGGGTGCCGTTCGATCCGGCAAGCCGCAAGCGGCAATTGCTCAAGGGGACCAAGGTGGTCCTCAGCGGCGAGTACGCCAGAATGCAGGACACATTCCGCAACATGGGCTTCGGCCTCATCGGCGCGTCGATCCTGATTTACTTCCTGATGGTCTCGCTCGCCAAGTCGTGGACCGCGCCCCTGTCGATCATGCTCGCGGTGCCACTCTCGCTGATCGGGCTACTGCCGATGCTCTATTTCACGGGTACGGCGGTGAACGTGCAGTCGCTCCTGGGTTTCATCTTCATCGTGGGTATCAATGTCTCGAACGCGGTGCTGATGACCGACTTCGCCCAGGAGCTTCGGCACTCGGAACGCCTCACACCCTTGCAGGCGATCCGGAAGGCGGCGTCGGTACGGGTGAAACCGGTGACGATGACGGCACTGGCGGCCTTCTTCGCGATGGCCCCCGGGGCGCTCGCCCTGGAGCGCGGGAGCGAGGCCAACGCCCCGCTCGCCCGGGCCATCCTCGGCGGCCTCCTCGCCGTGGAGCCATCGACACTCTTTGTTCTCCCCTGTCTCTACTCCCTGTTGGTTCGCGACCGTCGGCGTGCTCAAGGTGCTGACGGGCAAGTTGGGGACCAGGAGGACATCGACATGGAAAGCCCTCAGAGCTTTCGTGACCCCCGGTTTCCTGGAGATGCCGACATCGGGTGATTTCCTCAAACCCTCCGGGCTCTTCCGGTGTTCCGGGCGGCTGGGCGATCGGAACCGAAAATGATCAACGACCCGACAGAAGGCTAGAAATCGTCCTCGTTCCCACGGTCCTCCGTGGGAATGCCGTCTTGGACGCTC
>JAYUFP010000070.1:0-2622 GCA_043738665.1 Isosphaeraceae bacterium | reverse complement strand
GGCACGGGGCGAGTACGACCCGTGGCACCCTTTCCCCTCGAAGACAGCCGCTAACGACCACGGTTTTTGCTCAACTTATTGCTTCGCTGCGCCTAAGTCTCTCAGACCGGACCGTTGATGGCGCGGTAGGTTTCGACGTAGCGTTCGAACAGTTTGTCGTAAACCTCGGCATTCGCGGGGTCTGGCTCGATAACGCGTTCGACCGCGACCATGGCCTCGGCCGCGGAATGGAAGTCAGGGAATGCTCCCGCAGCCAGGGCCGCCGCCATCGCCGCGCCTAGGGCGCAGCTTTCCGTTTCTCTCGTCAGGTGGATCGGACGTTGAAGGGCGTCGGCATGGATTTGGAGCCAGAGGGGCGACTTGGCCCCCCCTCCGCCGACAAACACCCGCTCGATTTTGAGGCCATGAGCCGAGGCGTCTTCGAGGATGTGCCGGGTTCCTAAAGCGGTCGCTTCGTACAAGGCGCGGAAGACGTGTCCCGGCCCGTGGGAGAGGGAGAGCCCCACGATCGCGCCTCGCGCGTGAGGGTTCTTGAACGGCGAGCGGTTCCCCTGCCAGTCGTCGCGGACGACCAGACCCTCCGACCCTGGCGCGACCCTCGCGGCCTGTTCGTCGAGGATCTCAAAGACGTTGACTCCCCGTTTATCGGCCTCCGCCTGCTCGCGCCCGGCGAAGTGGCGGCGATACCAGTCGAGGATTGAACCCGTCGCCGTCTGCCCGGCTTCCAGAGTGTACAACCCCTCCACCGTCGCATCCGGATAACACCCCGCGGCACCCGAACCGAAGACCCCTTCGCGAGACTGGGCGAGGTGACATGTGCTGGAGCCGACGATCACCGCGACGTCGCCATCCCCGGTCGCTCCCATTCCAAGCATCCCGAGGTATGCGTCGATGCCGCCTTGCGCGACCGGTGTTCCCGCCCGAAGTCCAAGCTCCCGAGCGGCTTCAGGACTCAAAACCCCGTCCCCCCTGCCGAGTGGAACGATCGTCGCGGGCCATTTTCCGACGAGGTCATCGAGCCCGACCGCCTTGTGGAGGGCGACGGGCCATCCTCCGTCGGGTCGGGCGTAGTTCCACTTCACGGCGACGTGGTTCAGCGAGAGCGTCCAGGCTCCCGTCAGCTTGTGCATCATCCAGTCGGTACACTCGACGACCCGCGCGGCATTGTCGTAAATATCCGGTTCGTTTCGCTTGAGCCAGAGGGCCTTGGGCAGCATCCACTCAGGAGAGAGCCGGCCGGAAACGTAGCGGAGGATGGGGTCATTCGTCGCACTGATGGCGTCGGCCTCGGCATGGGAGCGCTGGTCCATCCAGAGCAAGGCCGGCCGGGCGGGGTTGCCGTCGAGGTCGCAGGCGACGACCGTGCAAGCCGTGCAATCGAGCCCGATCCCGGCGATTTGCTCGCCCCGGATGCCGCCTTTCGACAAGGCTTTCGCCACGGCCTCACACGCAGCCGACCACCAATCTCCGGGGTTTTGCTCGGCCCAGCCGGGGTGAGGGTATCGGGTTTCGATGGGGACGACACCGAAGGCCTTCGTCTTGCCGTTCAGATCGACGATGGCCGCGCGAAGGCTCTGGGTACCTGCGTCGAGACCCAGCATGAACGTGGCGTCAGACACGGTCGTGATCCTCAAAAAACTTTGCGACTGTCGAGAAGGAAAGTCACCGGGCCGTCGTTGACGAGTTCGACGTCCATCATCGCCCGGAACGTCCCGGTCTCGGCGACGAGCCCGGCCCTTCGAACGGTTTCGACGAAGCGCAGGTACAATCGCTCGGCCTCGCCCGGTTCGGCGGCCTCGGTGAAGCTGGGTCGACGTCCGCCCCGGCAATCGGCCAGGAGGGTGAACTGGCTAACCACGAGCATCGCACCGTTCACGTCGCCGAGCGAGCGGTTCATCTTACCCTGATCGTCCTCGAAGGCGCGGAGGTTGACGACTTTCTCCGCGAGGCGATCGGCGTCGTGGTCGATGTCCCCTTTCGCAACTCCCAGGAGCACGAGCCAGCCGCGATCGATCCGTCCGACGACTCTTCCGGCGACCGTCACCGAGGCGCGGGAAACCCGCTGTAGCACGGCTCGCATCGGGGTGAGAGTCTCCTGGTCAAGTTTCCGTTTACGGTTCACTGTCTCGCACTATAACGAAGCGGGACAGGGCGATGAACGGATCTCCCCAAAGGTTTGACAGGAAACGGATTCGCCGAAGATAGGGTGGTCGATTCCGTTCGCGCTTGTTAATCTGCGATATCGAGGGATTTCGGGAGAGCTCACTCGTCGAACGCGACGGCGGTCGCGACGCAACGGAGGCGGCTTTTGACAGGGATGAGACACGTCCGATTAAGAGTAGGCGTGATCGGGCTGGGGCGGCTCTGGGAAGCCCGTCACAAGCCCGCGTTCGCCCGTTTACGCGACAAATTTCAGGTCACCGCCGTTTACGACCAGGTACTCCGCCGCGCCGAGCTTGAGGCGGCGCAGGTCGGGGCCGAACCGGTGAGCGGCGTGAGGGCGCTTGTGGAACGGGCCGATGTCGACGTTGTACACGTTTTGACACCTCAGTGGTTCAATACTTACCCGGTCGGCCTCGCTTGCGACGTGAAGAAACCCGTCTATTGTGCATTGCCGTTGGC
>JAYUFP010000069.1:0-8072 GCA_043738665.1 Isosphaeraceae bacterium | reverse complement strand
GGCGCTCGGGTTGACCGGCGGCACACCCTCCCTTGAAGAAATACGACGACTCCAGGCGATCCCGGGCAACCCTGTCGACATCTACCTCGACGGGCTCCTCAACGACCGCCGGTTCGCCGATTATTTCGCCGAACGCTTCGCCAGATCCTATGTGGGGACAGAGGGCGGACCGTTCTTGATCTTTCGCCGCCACCGATTCGTCTCCTGGCTCAGCGATCAACTCGCCCAGAACACGCCTTATGACAAGATCGTGCGAGAGCTGATCGCCTCAGAAGGGCTTTGGACCGACACTCCGGCGACCAACTTCCTGACGGTGACGTATGACCCCGAGCGGAAGGTTATCGACGCCGAGCGATTGGCGGGACGGGTTTCCCGGGCCTTTCTCGGTGCGCGAATCGACTGTGCCCAGTGTCACGACCACCCGTTCGCCCCCTGGAAGCAGAAAGACTTCCTCGGCCTCGCCGCATTCTTCGGCCAAACCCGGAACGGCCTCACCGGGGTACACGAAGAGCCCGGCGAATTTACCCCGACCGACCGCAAAACGAACAAGCCGGTGACCGTCGCCGCGAAGGTCCCCTTTGCCCCGGAGCTACTTCCGGATGAGGCCCATGGTAATCGTCGCGAGCGCCTCGCGTTGTGGGTCACCAATCCGAAAAACAAGGCGTTCCCGAGGGCGACGGTGAATCGTGTGTGGGCCTTGATGTTCGGCCGTCCGCTCGTCGACCCGATCGACGACATCTACAACGCCGAAGACACTCCCGGGACGCTCGATGTCCTCGCCGACGATTTCGTCGCCCACGGCCACGACCTCCGCAGGCTCGTGAAACTCATCGCCGCGACCGAGGTCTTCCGGCTCGACAGCGCGACCGAATCAGCGCCGACCGAAGCGATGGAGAGGGCCTGGGCCGTGTTCCCGCTCACCCGCCTTCGGCCCGAACAGGTCGTCGGAAGCGTGCTCCAGGCCACCAAACTCGAAACCATCGACACCGACTCACACATCTTCGTGAGGCTCGGAAAATTCTTCGGCGAATCCAAGTTCATCCAGCGCTTCGGAGACAGCGGCGAAGACGAATTCGACTCCCGAGGCGGGACCATCCCCCAGCGCCTGCTGATGATGAACGGTGAGACCGTCAAGGAACACACCAAGCCCGACCTCTTCAACGCGGGGAACCGCATCGCCTACTTCGCCCCGGATGATGAAAAGGCCGTGGAGGTCGCGTTCCTGACCTTGCTGACGCGGAAACCGACCGCCGACGAGTTGAAACACTTCACCGGCAAGCTCAAAGGTATCAGGAGCGATGCACGGACGGCCGTCATGTCCGACCTTTTCTGGGCACTCATCAACGCGACGGAGTTCTCATGGAACCATTAAAGCATCCTTTGCTCTGCGGACCCGCGCACGGACGCCGCACGTTCCTCCGCGCCGCGGGGTTCGCCGGTTTGTCGTGGCTGACTCCCGTCGCCGAGATCCTCGCTGCCCAGGCCGAGAAATCGCGCGCTCCCGCGCAGTCGATCATCTTGCTCTGGCTGCAAGGGGGCCCGAGCCAGCTCGAAACCTTCGACCCCAAGCCCGGAAAAGTCATCGCCGGGGGGACCAAGGGGATCCAGACGGCGAACAAAGACGTTCAGCTCGCAGAAGGATTTGAACAGCTCGCCGACTTGATGGGCGACGTCTCGCTGGTGCGGTCTCTCGTCAGCAAGGAGGGCGACCATGAGCGGGGGACGTACCTGCTCAAGACGGGTTACCGGCCCGACCCTACGGTCGAGCACCCCTCGCTCGGCGCAATCGCCTGTCACGAGCTTCCGAGCGGCGGTACGGGCATTCCCCGGCACGTCTCGATCTTGCCGGCTCAGTGGCCGGCGCGCGGAGGATTTCTCGGCGGAGAGTTTGACGCATTCCAGGTGATCGACCCGGCGGGCACCTTGCCCGACGTGTCGCCGATCGTATCGGCCGATCGAACCGAGGTCCGGATGCGTGACCTCGACGTCGTTGAACGTGCGTTCGCAAGAGGTCGAGGGAAGCGTGTCGAGGCGACATTGCACGGAGAGACGATCCGCCGGGCGCGGGTGATGATGTCTTCGGAGCAACTCAAGGCCTTCGACGTGTCGGCCGAGCCGGCGTCCGTCCGCAAGGAGTATGGAGACACCGCCATCGGGCGCGCCTGCCTCGCGGCCCGGCGACTGACCGAGGTCGGCGTGCGTTGCGTCGAGCTCACCTTCACCGGGTTCGACACGCATGTGAACAACCACCAGCGGCACCGCGAACTGGTCAAGCAGCTCGACCCGGCCTTGAGCGGCTTGATCCGCGACTTGAAGCGGCGCAACCTTCTCGACAAGACCGTGGTCCTCTGCGGCGGCGAGTTCGGTCGCACGCCCAAGATCAACCTCGCCGGAGGCCGCGACCACTGGCCCGAGGGCTACAGCATGGCGATCGCCGGAGGAGGAATCGCCGGAGGCCGCGTGATCGGCGAGACCGATTTCGAAGGCATCAAGCCCCCGGATAAGCCCTGCAACATTGCCGACGTTCACGCCACGATTCTTCACTCACTTGGGCTCAACCCCCGAAAAGAGAACATCGCCCCGGCGACGGGCCGGCCGGTCAAGTTGAGCGAGGGGAAGGTCATCGCGGGGTTACTTTGAGAATGGCCGATGACCGATGACCGATGACCGATGACCGATGGCCGATGGCCGATGCGGCTCACTGATTGTTCACCGAAGGAAGTGTCGTATCCGTTCGCGCATCGAGCGTCAGGACCAAGCATTTACCGGCTCGTCTCCCTTTGGTCATCGGCGATCGGCAATTGGTCCTTGGCCATCGTCTCCACATCGCCGTTCCCGTGTCCTAGGGTTCTCTTGAGATTGCGCGCCGATCGCAAATCGGCGCGAAAGAGACCACCCGGGCAACGACTGAGGAGGACGCGATGCGGGTCTGCAACGTCGTGGCGGCGCGACCGAATTTCATGAAGATGGCCCCGGTGGTCCTTGAGCTTCAAAAGCGAGGCGTCGACCAGTTCCTCGTCCACACCGGGCAGCATTACGACGCCAACATGTCCGACGTCTTCTTCGAGGAACTCGGGATGCCCCGTCCAGACGTCCACCTCGGGGTCGGCTCGGGCACGCACGCGACGCAGACCGCCGCCGTCCTCGCGGCGTTCGAGGCGACCTGCCTAGAGCGAAAGCCGACGATCGTCGTGGTGGCGGGTGACGTGAATTCGACGATCGCCGCCGGGCTCGCCGCGACAAAGCTTCGGATACCCGTCGCGCATGTCGAAGCGGGCCTCCGATCCTTCGACCGCGACATGCCCGAAGAGATCAACCGAATCCTCACCGATCACCTCAGCGATCTCCTCTTCGCCACCGAGGAAGACGGCGTGATCAACCTCAAGAACGAGGGGATCGCCGGGGATAAGGTCCACCTCGTCGGCAACTGCATGGTCGACTCGCTCTTCCGCCACGTCGAATCGGCGCTCTTGAAGCACCCCTGGGAAACGCAACGCGTCAAGCCTTCCGAGTACGCCTTGCTCACGATCCACAGGCCTTCAAACGTGGACGACGACAATGCCCTACGTCCCTTGATGAAGGCGATCAACCGAGTCTCGCAAAGCCTCCCCGTCGTTTTCCCGGTCCACCCTCGAACGCGCGACCGGATGGGACGGGCGGGGATCGTACTGGCGGACGGCGTGAAGCTCTGCGAGCCGCTGCCGTATCTGGCGTTTCTCGGAATGATGGCGAAGGCGAAGTGCGTGCTGACCGACTCCGGCGGCATCCAGGAAGAGACCACCGCGTTAGGTGTTCCTTGCCTGACCTTGCGCGAGAATACCGAGCGTCCGATCACCGTGAAACAAGGGACCAACCGACTCGTCGGCTCCGACCCGCAAGCGATCGAACGGGCCGTGAACGAAGTTCTCGGGGGTCGCTGGCCCGTAGGCGTCCGCCCCGCCCTATGGGACGGTCACGCGGCCGTGCGAATTGCGGACGTGTTGATGGCAAGGGCCTGATGTCAACACGGGCTGGAAGGCGAGTGCCCTCTTTCTGGCTCGGCGCTTCCGATGTTTCTGGCGGTTGACCTCAATAATGACCGATGACCTATAGCCGATGGCCGATTGAACTGGCTTTATTGGCCATTGGACGTCGGCAATCGATCATTTTCGGTTCAGATCCCCCAGCCGGCCGGAATACCGGAAGAGCCTCTGGCTTTAGGTGCCGGGAAGTCCTCAGCGAATCGAGATCCCATCGCATTCATGGCTACGTTCAGGCAACGTCTCACATGAGCAGTTCGTTCCCACCGGCTTTCGCCGCGAGCGAATGAAGTGCGAAAATCGAGTCGA
This sequence comes from Isosphaeraceae bacterium, assembly GCA_043738665.1. GTDB lineage: Bacteria > Planctomycetota > Planctomycetia > Isosphaerales > Isosphaeraceae > JAYUFP01. The sequence continues at coordinate 3,744 of JAYUFP010000069.1, read as the reverse complement.
TGGCCCGAAATCGGCATGTTGAAGCAATCGCCGAGTAACACCAAGATTCCGCCGATAATTCTGTTGCTCGCGGAACCGTTCAACACCACACTGAAAACCGCGACTGATGTGCAGAGGGATGAGCCACCTCAAACGAAGTCAAACGCACTACCCCGAGGCGATTGCCATGGCGGGATCGGCGTCCGGGTCCGACACGACGAAATTCCAGTCGGACGGAACGTCTGCGGGGCCGGCGGAACGAGTTAACGGCCCACCGACGCCCTTCCCGACGAGACCTTCTCCCGAACCGGCGCCGGCCCCAAGCGTGCTCAGCGCGACGTCTTCGGTCGCGATCGAACCGTGGGAGATCGGCGCGAGCGTGGTGGCGTTGATTCTCTGGATCGCACTTCTGGCCTGCGGCATCACTATCTCTTCGAAGCCCTTCATCGACGCGATTGGTAAGGCGACGTCCCTCCTGAGCCTGAGCGTTCTGGGCGATCTCCTCGTCGTTATGCTCTGCCACACGGCGACGAACTCCGCGATGTGCTGTTGTCTCGCGGCCTTCCTCGGAGTGATCGGCGCGCGGGCGATCCCCTCGGGAGATCCCAGAATCAGGACCGCCTCCGATCGGTCGACGTCCTACGCCTCGGCAATCACGCGAGGGTTTTTCGTCTACCTCATTATCCAGTCCGGGGCGATCATCCTCTCCACGGACCCGGTCTTTACAACCACGCTGGAGGGCTATGTGCGACTTACGGCGCTGTCGTCACTCATCAGTTTCGCAGTCGGATTCAACCCGCTGCTGTTCCAGAATCTGATGAACCGGGTGGACGCGATCGCCGAGGGGGCCGGGAGATCTGACAAGTCGGGGACACCTTCCGGTGGACCGCCGGAGAAAGGCTAAGTCCGTTCGTGTGCGCTCTCCATCATCGCATGAATATGTAAGCTGGGTCTCGACCAAGCTTTTCTCAGGTCGCCGGTAGGTTGCCGGGTCAAGATCCGGCCTGCGGCACTGGCAACGTCCAGGTTTCACGCGGATTCATCGCTCCATTCTCGGCGCTTTGGACTGGGGGAGCAAGCTCCCGCTTTATTCCACGTCCGAAAGCGGGAGCAAGCTCCCGCACTCCAAAGCGCCCTACCGTCGGTAGGCTCGATTCACTTCCCGAGGACCAACTCCCCGAGACCGCCTGCGTTCAGCACCTTCATCCCGTTCCACTCGGAACCCCAATAGATCCACGCGACGTGATCTTCCTCGGATTCGTCGAGCCCCTGGATCGTGGATTCGGGCTTGACGCTCGCTTTGGGGGGGACGGGCACGTCTTTGTCGGCGACGGCGATGTCGAACCCGATCCGCTTACCCGGCTCGAGCTTCGTCGGCAGGTCGGGATAGCGGTCGAAGACCTGGATCGCCTACTCGTAGGTCGTGACGTCCCCCTCGCGACGGTAAGCCATCCGCGTCTTGGTCTTCGTCAGGTCGCCCGCCAACAAGGTTGGGTTGGTCGTGTTCTTTGACCCGTAGATCTTCCCGCTGCCTGGAATGGCAACGTACTGTTGGACGGGAACCTTCGAAAGTTCGATGTTGTCGAACCAGGCCCCCGCGCCGTTCGGGAGCGGGATGGCTTTTTCGCTATGCAGGCCGTCGACATAGACCTCGACGGCGTCCGTATCAAGGTGGCTGCTGTTACCGACGACGATTTCGTCGTCGCGGACGATCACGGCCAGGTAGATGACTTGTTTCTTGGGGTCGTAGCCGACCATGAACGCTACGCTCAGGTCGGGGCTGGTCGTGAGGTCGGCGTTCTCCAGTCCTCCCGTCCCCATGACCCCATCGATGAATTGCTTCCGAAGCGAATAACGCGGCATCGCGGCGGGCCAGTCTTTCAGGTCGCCATCGATCTGGATCCACTGCAAGACTGGGGCGTCGATGGAATCTTTCCGCGGTCGTGGAGCACCCGGCTCCTGTGCGGAGACGACGGAAGTCAGAAGGCCCATGAAGAGAACGGCGGCCAACAAGACGACATGTGTCCGTGGGGCGGCGAAACGGATCGCGCGCGGCCAAATCCCGTTTGTATTCCGTGACATCGTTCTACTCCTCTAATGGAAATCGGCCGAAGCGAAAAGTTGCGAAACCATTCCAACGAAGAGTTTAAGGCTTCCGTTGCCGATCCTCCAACAATAAATATCCGCAGTCTTGCTGCGGCGGATCCTCACTTCGCGTCCCGCCATGATCTTTTGTACACAGCGAACCCACCTTCGCCTGTGGGTAAGGGACTTCAGAAACCTCAAAATACAAACGATCTCGCCGATTTGACGGTTGCTAAACATCGCGGATCTACGATAATAAGAGCATCCGCGATTCTTGCGACCCTACTCGAGTGGTCGCTTCCACCCGCCCTTTGTCCGATGCCACCCGCCCGATTCTTGGCTCCTGACGACCGGAGATCGACTTGATGGACCGGACCGTCGTCTTCTTGCTCTCGTGTTTCTGCCTTCCGACCTACGCGAAGGCAGGGGACACAACCAGGCCGAACTCTCAACAAATCGAATTCTTCGAGACCAAGATTCGCCCCGTCCTGGCGACGAACTGCCTCGGTTGCCACGGCCCCGTCAAGCAGAAGATGGGTCTGAGACTGGATTCGCGCGACGCGATCATGGAGGGCGGAGAAACCGGACCGGCCGTCGTCCCCGGTGAGCCCGAGTCAAGTCTTTTGATCTCCGCGATCGAGTATTCGGGCGACCAGCAGATCCCCATGCCCCCCAAGGGAAAGCTCGACGACAAGGAAATCGCCGCCTTTCGTGAATGGGTTAGCATGGGAGCCCCCTGGCCGGAATCGGGGGCGAATCCATCGGAAAAGCCGAAGGCCCCTCAAGAGAAGGCCGCCCCGAAGTCGCACTGGGCGTTTCGGAAGGTGGTCGAGCCGGCGTTGCCCGCGGTGAAGGACACGACGTGGCCGAAATCGGCCGTCGATCGATTCGTTCTTGCGAAGCTTGAAGCACGCGACCTCAAGCCTGTAGGTCAGGCTGATAAGCGGACGTTGCTACGTCGGGCGGCGTTCGATTTGATCGGCTTGCCCCCGACGCCTGCCGAGATCGACGCCTTTCTCGCCGACGAGTCGGCCGACGCGTTCGCGAAGGTGGTCGATCGCTTGCTTTCGTCGCCGCATTACGGCGAGCGCTGGGGACGTCATTGGCTCGACGTGGCGCGCTACGGGGAGGATCAGGCACATACCTTCGAGGCCCGCCTCTACCCTCAAGGCTACCTGTACCGCGACTGGGTCGTGAAGGCCCTGAACGACGACATGCCCTACGACCGGTTCGTGACCGAGCAGATCGCCGGGGACATCATCGACGGTCCCGGCATTGAGGGACGGATCGCCGCTCTGGGCTACTTCGCACTCGGCCCCGTCTATTATGGCAACGCGATCGCCGACGAACGCGATGACCGGATCGACACGCTCTGCCGAGGGTTCCTGGCGCTAACGGTCTCGTGCGCCCGCTGCCACGACCACAAGTTCGACCCGATCCCGACCCGCGATTACTACTCGATCGCCGGGATTTTCAACGGGTCGAACCTCACCGAGGCGCCGTTGGTTCCGACTGATGAGGTCAAGAAGTACACCGACGGCCAAAAGCTTGTGAAGCAGCAGGACGACAAAATCAAGGCGTGGCTTGCGGAGCGAACGACGAAAAGTGTCGCTGCCGAGGTCGCCAAGACAGCGAAGTATCTGCTCGCGGCGCGAGACATTTTAATCAACCCCGGAACCG
>JAYUFP010000068.1:0-2627 GCA_043738665.1 Isosphaeraceae bacterium | reverse complement strand
TCGTCGGAGTCGATGGGAGTCCTGGCGAACTTGATCATCCCCCCGGCGTCGATCCGGGGGGTCATGAAGATCACGGTCACGCCTGTCTCGGAATCCCCGTTCTGGATCGCCCTGGCGACGGGCGCCGCGCCACGGTATGCGGGCAGAATCGATCCATGAAGATTGATCCCGCTGAGTTTCGGTACGCTCAAGAGATCAGCCGAGAGGATCTGACCGTAAGCGGCCGTTACCAGGAGGTCGGGGTTCATCGCGCGGATCGCTTCGACCGATTCCGGCGTGTTGACGTCCTCGGGCTGAAACACCGGGATGCCGCGTTCGACCGCCGCCTTCTTGATCTCGCTTGGGATCAGCTCTTGCTTGCGTCCCTGAGGACGGTCCGGCTGGGTGACCAGTTCGACGACCTGATGGCCGGTTTCGATGAGATGCAAGAAGGTCGGCAGCGCGAAGTCGCCGGTGCCGAGCATGATGATCCGGATCGGCGAGGGCATGGTCGGGGTTCGCTCCATCGATGCGGTCGCCGGTTCAGGAAGGCTCTCCGGCCCGGGCCGGGACACGGGCGGGGGCGGGGTCTGGCAGGTCAGCCAGAATCGGCGAGTTCATGGTTTCGAGACCGTGGAGGATTTCTTCGTCGGAGGCGAATTCGCCCGCGGCCTGGGCCTCTCGGTATTTTTCCTCGATCCCCTTGAGCTTGATCGCGACGGGGTCGGTGCGTTTGAGCGGTCCCAGGTCGTCGAAAAAGAGTCTGCCGGAAAGGTGGTCGGTTTCGTGCTGAATCGCGCGGCCGAGGAGGTCCTCGGCTTCGAGATCGATTTCCTGGCCGTTCAGGTCGTACGCCTTGACCCGGATCTTGCGGGCGCGGTGGACGTTGAAGTAGAGGCCGGGGAAGCTGAGGCAGCCTTCCTCGTCTTCGATCGAGGAATGGCGTTTGACGATCTCGGGATTGATGAAAACCTGTTCCTGATCGATTTGCTCGGGGTCGGCCGTGATGTTGAGGATGAAGAAGCGGAAGGGGAGTCCGACCTGGTTGGCGGCCAGACCGATCCCGCGCGCCTGGTACATCAATGTGAACATCTTCCGGACGGAGTCTCGCAGATGGTCGTCGATCCGCGTCACGGGTCGTGACACATAACGAAGCGAGGGATGAGGATACGGCACGATCCGCGGCACAAGAACTCTCCGGAGAGTGAGGCGAATGGGCGCTGGCGACGTCGTCTCTCGATTGTAAAACAGAGACCGCGAATCCGCCACGTGACATTGGAGGAGTCCAACTTCGATCGGTCTCTTGGCAACCAAACGTTTGCAGCCCCGAGGGACTACAACATTCGGGGGGACTGGTTCACGTTCATGGTGCCGGCGGATCAGGCGCGAAGGGGTCATCCGGGAAGTCGGTCGTACGGCCGGGAGTCCGCAGGAGCGCCTTCATCGGCTCATCGGGGATCAACAGGAAGACGGGGCCGCTCTCGGTGTAGGAGGTTGTAGCGAAGCAGGTTCCGTCGGGCCTTGCGTTGCCGACCTTCAGGAACGCTTCTCCCGATTTGCCGTCGAACCCCATTTTCACGGTGAGGCGCGGCGGGTCGAGCCCCGCCTCCTTATCGATCGGTCCGTCGTACTGGAAGTACCGCGACGTCTTCAGGCTTGAGACGAAGCTGATGAGTGGGTTGATCGACGAAAAGTCGAATCGCGTCGCGTCGAAACCACGAACCGCGGCCCAGATCGGGCTGGCGGCGGGGCGAGGTGTGGCGACCAGGGACAACGTTCTCGATGGCCATTCCAGGGTGATTCGATCGGCCGTCTCGGGCTTGAAGGTGTAGATCGTCTTGTCGTGGAGTTCGGCTTCGAGCGCGGCGACGACCCCGCCGTTGAGGACGAAAACTCGCGAGTCCCCTTCCAGGTTCGCGAAGAACGACCCGTCTCGCGACTTGAGCCGGCCGATCCGGAGCATGCCCTCCAGGTTGGGGATCGCCCTCCCGTCTTTCGTGAGGGCGGTCCCTTCGCCTTTCCCGAGGGTCCACTTCACTCGCAGGAACGGCGAATTGAACCCGTAGGCCGCGGCGTCGGCGATGGTGTCGCTCTCCCAACTCTCAGCGCGGAGGTTGGCGAGCGCGATCATCATCGAGTTGACCGCCGCCTCGTCCGTGGAGGTGTTGACGGGTGCGGTCATCCGCGACTTCATCCCCTGGCTCGCGAGGCCGTTCGGAACGACCGTGACTTTCGAGCCCGGGCGCTCGACGGTGATCGACGTGAATTGCTCGGGCTTGAGATTCAAGACGGTGCGATCGCGGTAGGCGAAACGGCCTTTGGGAAGCTCCTTGAGGATCTCGTCGGGGAACGCGAGAACGGTCTTGTCCCCGAGAATCCGGCCGTAGATCGATTTCTTCAAGGCATCGTTGCGGCCGAGCTCGAGGTTCACCTTGATTCCCATGCCGATCCCGGGCGGATTAACACTCGACGTGGGTTTCACTCCACCTCGATCGGTTTGCCAGATCTGAATTCGATATGAAGGCTTTTCCAGCCTCGGTTCGACGACCTGAGACTCTTCGAAGAACTCGCTCGCCTTCAGTTCCACGAGTCGACTCAAGAGCGCTTGCACCGAGGCGCTGTCGGCGGGACCCGGGACCGGTCGGACA
>JAYUFP010000067.1:0-8087 GCA_043738665.1 Isosphaeraceae bacterium | reverse complement strand
GAAAACCGGCGGGAAAACGCCGCATTCGCTCTTTCCGATCCGTCATCAGCCATCCGTCATCAGCCATTTCCTAGCCATTTCCTTTCGGGACGGACTCTAAGAGGATTACGCTCGAAGAATTCGGAAACGAACCGCGGAGATCGCCGAGATCGCCGAGAAAAGAAGAGCAAATTGCCGAGAGACTCTTGAGCGGTAACTTCGACACCGGTTTCTTGTTGATTCTCTCTCTCTGATTTCTCCGCGATCTTTGCGATCTCCGCGGATAATCCCTTTGTTATGCCGCGACGGTTTGGGTGCGGTCCTCGACGTCGATGATGTGGCCGTCGTCCATGTGGGCGATCCGGTCTCCGAAGTGGAAGACCCGGTTGTCGTGCGTGACCACCACGACAGCCCGGCCCGGCCTGACGGCGGCTTTCCGCAGAAGTTCCATGACGTTGAGGCCGGTCTCGTGGTCGAGCGCGGCGGTCGGTTCGTCGCAGACGAGTAGTCTCGGTTCGTGGGAGAGCGCCCTGGCGATCGCCACGCGCTGCATCTGTCCGCCGGAGAGTTGGTTCGGCAGGCTTTCGATTTTCGAGCCCATGCCGAGTGATTCGAGGACCTCCGAAGCGCGACGGACGGCCTTATCTTTCGACCACCCGGCGATCACCAGCGGGATCGCCGCGTTCTCGGCCGCGGTGAGGGCGGGCAAGAGGTTGTATTGCTGGAAGACGAAGCCGATGTTCTTGGCGCGGAACATCGTCTTCTGCCGGTCCCGCATTGACGACACCTCGTTGCCGAAGATGTTCACGCTCCCCGCGTCGCCGTCGAGAATCCCGGCGATCACCGAGAGCAAGGTCGTCTTGCCGCAACCCGAAGGCCCGACGATCAGGGACATCTGCCCCGCGTAGACGTCCCAATCGACTCCGCGGAGCGCCATCACCTTGCGGTCGCCGGAGCCGAAGTGCTTGGTCACCCCGTGGATGCGGACCGCGACCTCGCCGGCCTCAGTCGCGGGGGCTGTATTGGTCAAGGATTGTACAAAGTGATCATGCATAAGATTCTCGACCTTTTTCAAGCGTCAGGACGCTCGGCTCAGCCCCGGAAGACGACGGCCGGTTCCAACACGATCACGCGGCGGACGCTGATCAGGCTGGCGAGGATACAGATCAAGACGACGGCCACTCCGGTGATCAAGGGCACGGGCCACCATGTGTAAAAGGCCAGCTCGGTTCCCTTGATTCCCTGCCTCATGAAGTGAAACGCCAGCAGGGACGTCGCCACGTAACCGAGCCCGAGGACCGTGAGTACCTGTTTCAGGACGGCCGGCTTCATCAGCCTGATCGAAGAGACAACCAGGGCCAGGACGGCAAGCGCCGCGGAGACGATCAGGGCGGGTCCGTTGTCGTAGAAGAGGCGTTCATGCGGACTCAGCGTCCCCGAAGGAGGCTCTCCATAAGGCGTGTGAAGGATGCCGAACGCGTCCAGCACGGCCTTCGGCACGAAGAAGGCGAGGTCGGAGGGAGGGCTCTGGTTCCCCCAGCCGAAGAAACAGGCCGCACCAACTCCGATCCCGTAGCCGAGCAGCCCGACGACCAGGGCCTGAAGCAGGATCATCCCGACGATCCGTTCGTTCGTCGCGCCCATCGCCTTGAGCGCTCCGAACTGCTTGAGATTCTCGAGGGTGAAGTTGTAGAAAGTTTGCCCGGCGATCGCCGTTCCGACGAGGAAGCCGAGCATCGCGGTGATTCCGAAGTTGATCGGGATACCGGTGTACTTCAGGTAGTAATCGATGGTCATGAACCGGAACTCGTCACTGGTCTTCGCGCCCAGGCCCGTCTCCCTGCCGATCCGTTTCGCGACGTCCTCGGGTTTGAGCCCCGGCTCGGTCTTGGCGAGGATGTACGAGAGGATCTTTCGCTCTTGAGGCGCGTAGAGTTTGGCCCTGGTGTACGTCGTGTAGACGACCGGGTTCGACTGGAAGGTTCGTGTGGCCTCGCAGATCCCCACGATGATCGCGCGGCGGTCGTTCATCTCCATCTCGCGGTTGATGAACCGCGCGAAGAACGCTTTTTGCCCTTCGAGCTTCCCTTTGTTTTTGACCAGTTCTTCGAGCTCGTTCCAGTTCTCGACTCCCGGGGGATAGAGCTTCATCAAGCGGGTGTGGTCGACGATCACGGCGTCGGGCCTGCGAAGATCCCAGAGTTCTCCGACGAGCAGCTTCGAGCCCGGCGGGGCTCCCACGAGCGAGGTGTCGTCGAGCCCCAGCAGGATCACCTGCTCGATGGCGGTCGGCTGGTTTCCTTTGCCCATGTCCTTGGGGCCGACCTTCACGCGGGCCTGGCCCTTATAGAGCGGGACGGCCCAGAGGACGCCTTCGACGCCTCGGACGCGATAGAGGTTGTTCTCGATCATCGGCTTGACGTCGTCGATGTAGCGGACGGCCGGGTCCATGACCCAGAGGTCCGCGCCGGTGATGTCGGTGATCTGCCCGGCGGTCCGAAGCATGAGGCCGCAGAAGATCGACCCCTGCTGCGTGATCAAAAGCGCCGCGAAGGTGAGACCCATGACGATCCCGAAGAACTTCGCACGGTCGCCCACGAGCATTTTCAACGCGATCCAGGACATCGTGAACGGACCTCCCTTTCGATGAATCCGCTTCGAGGACTCGCAATCAGTTCGTGAGGACTCGCGAGTCCGAATGGCGTCCCGACTCGCCGTCGCGGTCGAACGGGGCCGCGAGCCCGAGGGCCGCCAGTGTGAAACCGGTGATGTGGGACGTCAGGAATTCGAGGTCGAGCGAGGCGTAGGCCGCCGGGCCGATCAGTCGCTCGGTGACGCCGCGGGCCAACTTGTAATGCAGGCACTGGCCGATCACGCTGAAGGCCAGGGCGTTCAACCGTCGGTCGTCGGCCGCCGGGCAAACCTCCCGCATGATCCCCACGAGAGCGGTGAACCGGGGCCGGATCGCCTCCCGCACGAGTGCCTCGCAGGCCGACGTCGGACGCAACATCTCGCGGAGCATCAAGGCCTGGTGCCATGTGTTGTTCTGGCGCATCGCCAACACATTTTCGAGAAAGTGGTGAATAAAGGCCCGCAACCGATCGCCGGGCGAACTCACCCCTTCGGGCATGAGCGCCTCACCGCTCATCCCGCAGCGGTGCGCTTCGAGCACGGCCTGGATGTAGAGCTGTTCCTTATCGCCGAAGTGGTAATTCACCGCGGCGACGTTCGCCTCGGCCCGGTCGCAGATCTTGCGAACCCGCGCCGCCTCGAACCCCTTCTCGGCGAACTCTTCCCCCGCCGCCTCCAGCAGCCGCGTCTTTGTCGGGTCTTGAATCACTCGAGTCGCCTCACCAGTCTTAAACCTCTGTTTCAAACGGGCGTTTGAATCAGTCTATTCAAGGCGTGAGAATCGTCAAGGGTGGAAATGAAGAATTTTGAGGAATGGTTGGAGTGGCGAGGTCGTCGGTGGGCGTCTGGGTTGGTTGGTGGTAGACTTGGGTGATGTAAATCAGGCGGAAAGAGTGGTTGGCCAAACGCCAAACCTTTCCTCCCTTGTGAAGGGGATCCCAGGGGGGGTGAGGCATCAGACCTGGCTTTTTTCAGTGACGGTGACGCATTACGAAATGTAGGTGGGCGGTGCCTTCCAGATTGTTCAAGGCTCACCCCCCTAACCCCCCTTCGCAAGGGGGGGAAACGTTTGGCGACTCCACTGCGGGAACTCCCTGCGTCATCGACGATCCCCTGCCCCGACGAGACTTCTCCGCCGTAATCCATGAACGCCATCGAATTCCTCAAAGACCCCGGCAAACTCCCGCTCAAACTGATTTACGCGGTTTACGGCGACGACTCGTTCCTCCGTCGCGAATCCCTCCGCGAGATCCGCCGCGCCGCCCTGCCGGGTGAAGACGACGATATCTCAGTCGCCCGGTTCGCCGGGGAGAATGCCGCCCTCGCAGACGTCCTGGATGAGGTCCGCACGCTCCCGTTCTTCTCGAAGCGAAGGCTCGTCATCGTCGAAGGGGCCGACCCGTTCGTCACCGCACACCGGAAAGAGCTGGAAGCCTATGCGGAGAACCCCTCGGACAACGGGATCTTCGTCCTGACGGTCAAGACGTGGCCGTCGAACACCAAGCTCGCGAAGCTGGTCGAAAAAGTCGGCGCCTCGATCGAATGCAAGGGGCCTCAGGACCGCGTTCTGCTCCCCTGGCTCGTCCACATGGCGTCGTCGCGGTACAAGGCGACCCTCGAACAGGACGCCGCGTCGCTGCTTCTTGAGCTCGTCGGACCGGAAGTCGGCCTTCTCGTTTCCGACCTCGAAAAGCTCTCGGTTTACGTCGGCTTGAAGAACAAGATCCGTCGCGAGGACGTGGCCCGGATGGTCGGCGCGGGGCGGATTGAATCGGTCTGGAAGATGATCGACGCGGCGACCACGGGGAAGAGCGAGCTCGCCCTGGAACACCTCGACAGCCTGATCACCGCCGGAGAGCACCCCGTCGGGCTTCTTTCGGCGATGACCGTCTCGTTGCTCAAGGTTCATCACGCGGGCCGACTCCGCCGCCGGCGCGTCGAGCTCCGCGACGCGTGCGGCGCATCGGGAATTCCGCCCTTCGCCGTCGAGACCACCCGCGCTCAGCACGCCCATCTCGGCCCCGATCGCGTAGACCGGATTCCGAATACACTCTTGAAAGCGGACATCGACCTCAAAGGCGGCTCCCAACTGACCCCCCGCACGGTCCTCGAAAAACTCGTCGTCGAGTTCGCCGCCCCTCGCAAGGATTGACGGACCGCCGGAGTGCCAATGTCGATGAGATTTCCACGAGTCCTCCTGCCGCTTCTGGTCATTCCCGCGACGGCCGCCGGTTCGGAACCGAGGGCCGACGGACCGAAAGTGCCCGTCGCCCTGGCCTGGCGTGCCGACGGCACTTTGCAAGTCGCCTTGCGCGACGCCCGCCAGGTCGCCACGGTTGACCCTTCGACCTGGAAAGTGACGGGACGTCACGACCTGGCGTTCCGCCCGACCTCGCTCGCGACGTCGGAGGACGGACAAACCCTGTTCGTCGGCGGGAGCGACGGAGAGGTTATGGCCATGGGCAAGAAGACCGAGGTATTCCTCCGCGGAGCGAACGGTAAAGGCCCCGCGCGGGTCGTTTCGCTGGCAAAGGGCCGGGTCGCCGCGACCACGACGTGGGACCGCGTGGTGACGATCCTCGACGGCCGGACCGGTTCGATCCCGCGGACGATTCCGCTCGCCTTCTCGCCGGGAGCGACGATCCGGCGGCCTGACGGGCGTTTGATCGTGGCCGACGCGTTCGGCGGCAGGTTTGCGGACGTTGATCCGGACACCGGCTCGGTCCGGACCCGGAGCTTTGACGGCGTCAACGCGCGAGCACTCTCGATCTCGGGAGACGGCAAGGAATTACTCGTTGGTCATATGTCGCAATATGGCGCGGTCCCGCTCACGGGGGCGAACATCGATTGGGGTTTGATCCTTTCGAGCCGCCTGAGCGCCGTGCGTCTGAGCGAGTTCGACGCCGAAGGGCGCGAAGGGGAGGTTCTCGCGAGGCGTCGCCTCACGCTCGACGGCTCCGGCCACGGCGCGGCCGACCCTTCGGCGATGGTCGTGGCGCGTGACGGCGACCTTGTCCTGATCGCCCTGGCAGGCTCGCATCAGGTTCTCAAGAACGACCGGACCCTCGACCAGAAGACCTCGGCGCCTGGCCTTCAGCCCTTGGGCAATTATCAGCGCCTCGAACTCGTGAACGTCGGCCAGAGCCCGCTGGACCTGACGCTGGACCCGTCAGGGGAACTCGTGGTCTCGGCCGACGCGATGTCGGACACGCTGACCGTGTTGCGGGTCGACGACCTTTCCGCCGTCGCGACGGTCCGCCTGAGCGATATCGATGTGGCTTCCCGTCGAACGCCCGAACAGAGCGGCGAGGCGCACTTCCTCGACGGCCGCCGTTCGATGGACCGCTGGATGAGCTGCGCGAGTTGTCACGTCGCCGGGCATGCCAACGGCTTGAACTTCGACACTCTTGGCGATGGCAGCTACGGGGCCGCCAAGAACACCCCCAGCCTTCGGGGAGTCGGTCCGACCGCGCCGTTCGCCTGGACCGGCAAGTTCGCGACGCTGGAGGCCCAGGTCCACCAGTCGTTGACGTCGAGCTTGCGCGGCCCGCCTCCGAGCGACGAGGTCGTCTCCGAGATCGCCGCCTATCTCCGGTCACTCCCCCCTCCTCCGCCGCGACGATCGGCCGAGGACCCCGAAGCCAAGCGCGGGGCAACCGTGTTTTCGGAGCGTCAGTGCGACCGTTGCCACGTCCCGCCCACGTACACGAGCACGGGGGTCAAATACGTCGCCCTCGACGACGGCGCGGGGGGGCACAATGCGTTCAACGCCCCGTCGTTACGGGGAGTCGGCTGGTCGGCACCGTACCTGCACGACGGACGCGCCGCGAATTTCGACGAGCTGCTCGACGTCCACCCGCCCTCGCTCACCACGCCCCTCAGTCCCGCCGAACGAACGAGCCTCAAGGTGTTCCTGGAATCGCTCTAGAGCCGATCCCGGTAGGGTGGGTCAGCGAGCGCAACCCACCACGCCAATTGCGGCGTCCGCACGTCTCATTTCGCATTTTTTGAGACTTCGAGAATTCCAAATCCCTGAGCGGTTCGCGCCTCATTCAAGGTTGTTCTAGACTCATGACGGACATCAGTCATTGCACCGAGACGATTAAAAAGATCGTCGAACAGGGGCGGGACGACCGCCGCGCGATCCTTCAACTCGGCTTCAACCTCGGCAGGCTCAGCGAGTTGACCGGCGGGGGCCGGGAACCGTTCTGGGACCGCTGGAAAGAACCCGTGACCGAATGGAATCTGGAAAAAATGAGAGCATTGGCTCAAGAGTTGCCGGATTTTCCCCCGCGAGACTGACCTTCCACCCACACTCCTCAAACTGAATCCGCGTTTGATCCGAACGACCCCCATCACGGCGGTTGCTCGGCTTAAAAACGTCAATTATGGCACGATCGAGTTGCTATGGTCGATCGCCGGCGAACCTTCGGATGCGTCAACATCATTCTGACGTGTTCGATTCGATCGCTCTTTTGACGGACGGTAATCTTACGATTCGCCGTAAATTTCCTTGCAAACGCGGTTGAGAATTGTCAGGATGCCATTGCAGTCACCCCGATCCGCTCAAATCCTGAGTCGTTTTCACCGTGTCGGCCATCCTGCTTATTTCAGCACGACATCAAGCGGAGACGATCACATGTACACTCCCGTAGAGACGCGCAAGACTCTGTCCGAACTGGTTGAGTCTCGGGTCAGAGCATCGACGTATGGCCGGATTCGCAACCTGACGGTTCAGGAAGTGAAAGGCATGGTGGTGGTTCGTGGAACCGTCCCTTCCCATCACACGAAACAACAGGCACTCCACGGCGCACTCGAACTTCTCTCGGGGGAACAGATGAGTGCCGAGATCACGGTCGGTGGCGGACGGACTGGAACGCGTTCGTAAGCCGTCAAAACAAAGTAAAAACGGTCCAAGCAGGACATTTCGGGGCGATGACGCCCCAGGTTATCGACCCGAATCGCCGCCGCGTGAATTCCGCGACAGGGTTTCGTAAGATCCCTGTCCGCAGGGATTTCGCCAATCCATCGCAACGATCGCGGTGAACGATTCGTGGGTGAGCGAAGCCTCGACCTCGCGGCGTGTGGCACGCCTTCCCCCCTTCCTTCCCGTCTTGATCTTGTGGCGCTCTCGAATTCGACCAATACTGAGGACGTCGAAATGGCGTCGACGTTCGATTTCAAGGCGGATCAAGACGGAAAGGGATCGCGACTCATGGGGCCGACCTCGCGTGCAACTCGTTTCGCGTGCCTGATTCCGGCGCTCACGGTCCTCGGACTGACTGGCGCGGCCCCGATCTCCGAGTCGTGGGACGCGGTCTACATCGCCGGTTCCAAGGTCGGCTCGATCCACACCTTCATCGAACCCGTCAAGGACCGCGGGCGCGACCTGCTCCGGGTCCGCGTGCAGATGGAGCTGAAGTTCAAGCGTCTCAAGGACTCCGTTTCCATGTCGATGGAATACGGCACCATCGAGA
>JAYUFP010000066.1:0-8087 GCA_043738665.1 Isosphaeraceae bacterium | reverse complement strand
CCCAGTGTTCCGTTCGCGAAATTCGTGTAATCGACCGTGACCGTGCCACCGGAATCGACCGAACGCGCGGGTGCGTTGATTTTGCGGCTGATGATCGTGATCGCGGGTTGCATCCCATGGGAACGGGCGGTCGCAAGCGGCGAACTGATGAATACGTTGGTCAACTGCTCGGCCAGGAGATTGACTCGCTGGTCCGTATAGTTCTTGAACGCACTCTGGTCGACCATCTGCGCTTTGCCGGAGAGGACCAGATTATCGTAGACCGACCGTGCCCGCGTGAAATCTTGCTGGAATTGAACGAACGCCTGGTTCACCAACGCGACGGGCGAGGCCGGCCGATTTCTTCGGATCGCCAGCAGGTTCGGGTGGAAACCCGAAGTGAGGACATTAAACGTGGACGAGACGTGGCTCAGGACCAACCGCGCCTCCAACGCGTCCAGCGACGGGCGCAATCGGTGATGTTCGCGTACCCACATCGTCATTGACCTCCCTATCAAACCGCCCGGCGCGGCCGACGACGAACGGTCGAGTTCGATCCGCGCCGGAACTCATCCGTGACTTACAAACATATCACATGATTGTTCCGAAAAGGGGTGACTTTGATCTCAAGATTCCCCAACCGATCGCCGCCGACCCCCGAAATCGTGACGTCACAGTCGTTTTTTTAGGAACAATCGGAATCACATTCAGAACCGAACCAAGAGCGCCGATGATCATTTCCGAATCAATCGTTTTGTTTCGTGATGATCAGACGCCAAACGGCAATGGAGCGGCCATGCGAGCATGCACGGTAGCGATCACTGTCTGTGCGGGGACTCTCCTGCTCACCGTGTTGACCCCCGTCCAGGGGGGTGACTGGCCCTGGCGTCGCAAGGCCGATCCGGCCCTGATCAATAGTCCCGAGCAGATCGCGCGATCGATCGATCATATTCAAGAAAAAATCTTGGACGACGGCGTGATCGTGGTGAAGCGCCCGGACGTCTGGGGACAGAACCGGATGTCCACATACCGGAATGATTTTGAAGCCAATATGAAGTCCGCGCTCACCGACAACACTTTTCAATTCAACGTCGCCGGACGCCTTTTCCGAAGTGACCAGGCGGCCCTTTCCAGCCAGACGGCGCTCGGGGCGTCCTTAACCGCGTTAAAGCCCGGCGGAAATGCAACAACGAATGCGATCAATCTGGATTCGTCGGGGATTCAAGCCCAGCGGGACACCCAGGCCGGGATCGCGCAAGGCCTGCTCCCCTCGTCCAGCCCGTTGATCGCGAGCGCCCCGGGCTCGTTCTTTCTCGGCGGCAAACCCTTTCAGAACATCGGGCAGTCGGCGGGGCAGCTCGGCATCGAGCCCACGGTCTACCTCGACGAGAAGAAGCGCTTCCTCGACCACCTCAATGAGCTCCGCCGCGTGAACATCGGCGACGACGTCTCCGACTCCGCCGGCTACGGCCTTTACCTCTTCCGCATCCCGGTCTCGATCCAGCCGGGCGAGTGTACCTTGAAGGGTCACGGGGCCCTCGTCACGACGACCGTCCGGCCCGATTTCGGACCGACCTTCCTGCACGACACGTTTCGATCCCTGGTCGTCGCCGATCTGGTGGATCAACTGAGCCCGGTGATCAATGAGATGATCCGGTCGGGGGCGTCCAATCTCATTGATGGATTCAAGCAGACGCTCAGTGACAATCGGCAGAAGATCCCCGGTCTGAAGGCCACGGCCGCAACCATCGCCGCGACACAGCAGCAGCTTGTCGATGACGCCGTCGCATTGATCGAACCCATTCTCTGCAAAAACCCCGCGCGGCTCGCGCTGGCCTCGGCAATCCTCGACGAATCGGTTGACAACCGGCAGGTCGTGAACGCGATTGATAACGCCTCTCCCGAAACGTTTGAGGGCCTGGCAAACACGGTCGCGCTCGTTGCGCATCTCAAGCTGAACGATTTCCAGTTCACGACGAATCCTCGCAGGATCGCACTTCCAGTCACCGTCATGGAGACCGTGGCCGAAACCAGCCGCGACTCACGGAATCGTCTGATGACCGTTCAGCGTTCGGTGGCGAAGACGGCCATGCCCCCGGGGTTATCTCTCGCGGCACGATCAGGCGCCTCGAGCTACCAACGTTTGCTGGAATCGTTGAAGTCATTGCCGGCATCCCTTCCGGAAGGACGGAAGGCGATGGCTGAGAGGATCTCCGCGGAGCGGAAAGGACTGCTGGAAAACCTCAATGGCGCGGGTCTGACCGACCGGCAATTGATGGAATCGATGCCGGCCCCGGCGAACGTGCCGGACGGTGCGCCCCCCGCACCGCCGGTCCCCGCTCTTCCCCCACCGGCCTTCGAGCCGTCCAACGCCGCCCCAGTTCCTTCGTCCGGCAACCCCGCGCCACCTGCTCCCGCGTCATCGAAGTCGGCGCGAGTACGATCCATGCCGACGCTCAGGGAGTCCGTGGCCAGGGTGAAGTCCGGACCGGGTTCCTCGCAGTCCGAGGCTCGCCCGACCATGAGGAAAGTTCCGGCCGCTCCCCGAGGATTGGCCGACAGCCGACTCATGAAAACCATTCTCCCGGCAGATTCCCCCCAGTTGACAAGATTGACGCAATTGTGCGGCTCCCTTGATTCGCTCAAAACCGCCGTGAGAGCGATTATTGACAGTTCGGACAACGCCGCGGATCTCGCGTCGGTTCTTCGGACGGAACTCTTCGACAAGAGCGGGGTCACCGTGTCGGATCCGACCGCGCTTCAACCCGCTGCTGACAAGCTCAAGGCGGCGCGCGACGCGATTGCGCAGGTTGAGACGGCCATGAAAGCGGTTGCGGACACCCAAAAGCAAATTGCCGCCGTCAGCGGCAACATCGACAAAGTCGTCGCCGCTTCCCTCCCCTCAACCCGCAACAACAATCGCGTCTATCCGGTCGCGCCGTCCGACTTCGACGACGTCTTCCTGAAAGACCAGCTCTTCCTCATCGCCGGCGACGTCCGCAAGGCGCTGATCACGCAAACGCCCAAGGCCGGGGACATCCGGACATACCTTCAGCACCAGATCGAAGCCGCTTACGAGCTGCTTCCGTATTATGACAGCCACATCGGGACCGTCACGGTCGACGTGGACCAGCGGACGTTCGCCACTTCGGGCTTCTCGAAACTCCGCGATAAGGATTATCCGGAACTCGTCGGCTCGCTTCCGGGCGACCTCCGGGGCGATCTCAACAACCCGCTCGCGGCGCTCTGCTGGGCGATCGCGGTTGACGCCGGTCAGCTCGACAAGCGTCTCAAAGAGGACATGAAAGCCACCTTCGGTCAGGGCAACATCGCTTGTCCCGAGGTCGACGGGTTGATCTTCTACCCGCACATCCCCCTGCCGGGCGCCCACGAAACGTTTTGTCGGTATGTCACCGCGAGGTGGCCGATGGTCGCGTTCGCCCTCGACCCGATCGTCGACCAGCAGAACATTGACGACGCCATGTCACAACGGCGGGATTTGCAACTCGCACTCGCGTTCTCTTTCGCCGCCGGTCGGACCTCGTTCAACAACCTCACCCGGTTCTCGAAACGCCTCGAAAGAGACGCCGAGACGATCGCGCTGAACCGCACGGTCAGCTCGTTCTCGCACGGCTCCGAAACCTTCGGCTGGCGGTTTTACCCCCGCTATCAGAACCCGCCGCAAGAGCGAAGCAACCTCCAGACCGCCACGAACCTGCTCTGGAGAGGGGGTCCGGGCCGTAACTACGGGATGAATAACAGCAAGCTCGAAGCCGGCCAGCGCGAGCTGACGGCGGTCGTCGTGATGCCTGCCTTCCTCGAACGGGTCAAGTTCGAAGTGGTCGGAAACTGGTTCCCTTTGCACGACCCTGACCAGATGAAAACACACACCGCCCGGATGATCGCCCAGGGGCGGCAGGTGACCGAGCTGCGGCAGTCGCTGGCCGCCGCGCAGGAGTGCGGACACTACCGGGCGGGCGACCTCGAACGACTCGCGTCCCGCGTCGATCAGGTCGAGGCCATGCTGCCTCTACAAACCCTCACGGTGAGCGTCCCTTACGAAAGCACGGCCGCGGGCTTCCAGCTCTTCACGCCCGGGAGCAACTCGCTAGTGCCCGAACTGGTGGGCTTTGAAGGGGCCGAGGCCGTGAACGGCACCCCGGCCGGCGCTAGTCTCGCTTATACGTCGCTGCTGATCCGCGCGAAGCGCGTGAGCTTGCACGAGACCCGGATCGTGGCCGGGGGGATCGTGCTGAACAACGTCGGCACCGGGGCACTCGCCGCCAACAATAATGTGGACACCCAAGCCACCGCGGAAGTGGTAAGCCGTGAGGTTTTCCGCGTCACGATTCCGAGCAACGTCAGTCCCACGGTCGTCAACAGTCTTGACGAGACCGGGAACCCGACTACGAAGCTCTACGTCGAAGTCTACCTGTCGACCCCGAACGGCGTCTCGAATCGACTGCTGATCCCTTTCAATCCGCCACCGAAAGCTCAGGTCGCGGCGCCGGTGGCTTCGGGGTATTCGCTCCTCGACTCGTCCGTCATGGTGAGTTTCAAGATGCAAGGGACCGCGCCGTCTCAGTACGCCGTGTACGGGAACTCCGCCAGCCCGTCACAGATCCGGATCCAGCTCACCGAGAACGCCGGGGTGATCCCGAACCGACTCAAGGTCGGGTTCCATTTCACGCCGGCGATCGCCGACGCCGGGGGTCAGGGACCGGTCACCGTTTACGCCAACGCCGTGAGCGTGTCCCCGAACACTCCCGGCGTTTATGTGATCAAGGACGACACCGATCCGACCAAGCCCCAGGACTTCACGAACCTGGTCAAACAGCTCGTGACGCTCAGGCAGAACGATCCCAGCTTCCTCAAGCTCGACGCGACCGGGAAGTCGTCGGCCGCGAATGTCAGTTCCTCCTCGATCGACGTCACGCCCGACTTCGGGCTTGTCGTTCCCCCCGCGGTGCCGACCGGCTTGACCGCACTGACCAAGCCGATGACCAATCAATTGAGCATTATTTATATTCCAGTTCAATAATCAAGCCCGGATGCCGCGAGGGCCCGCGGGGATCGGCAGGGGGGCGATGCCGCCCCGGCCGCCGTGAGCCGTCGCGGACGGGGAACGTCTGACGCGAGCCAAACACCGGAAAGGGTGATCAAAATGACTGCTCGTCCAGTGACCCGAATCCTGGCGGTTATCATCGTGGCGGCAATGGTCGTCCCCGCCTCCGCGGGCGACTGGCCCTGGCGCCGCAGGGCCGACCCGGCGGACCCGAACACGCCCGAGCAGATCGCGCGCTCCCTCGACGCCATCGAGGACAAGATCCTCGACGACGGCGTGGTGGTCGTGAAGCGCCCCGACGTCTGGGGCCAGGACCGCATGACCCTCTACCGACGCGACTTCGACATGAGTATGAGCTCGGTCCTGAACCCGAAGAAGACGGACGGGTCGGCCAATTCCGAGTACTTCTCGTCAGTCCTCTCGGCACGGATCGCCCGATCCGACCAGGCCGCCTTCGCGAGCCAGACGGCGCTGGCGGGCGTTCTCACCGCGACACCCCGCCCCGGTCAGAGCGCCGCCGCCACCAACAACCAGATCGTGGTCACCCCTGCCCAGATCACGGGTGATTCGAAGACCCTGGGGGCCGCGGACACACTCCAGCAGAAGCAACTGGGCGTGGCGAGCCCCTCCCTCAGCCCAAAAGTCCCCGCCCCGGGTACCGCCGGTTCGCTTTCCGCCCCGATTCAGGACACAGGCCCCGACGGCAAGACTCCCGTCAATGCCGTGCAGGCAAGCGGCCCCTTCCTGTTCGGCGACACGACCAAGGGCGCCGTCGGGACTCCTTTCAACACCGACATCACCAAAGGCGGGGTCGGCCTGGAGCCCACGGTGAACCTCGACGAACGCAAGCGATGGCTCGACCACCTCAGCGAACTCCGCCGCGTGAACATGGGTGACGACGTCTCCGACATGGCGGGCTATGGCCTGTATCTGTTCCGCGTACCGGCCTCGATCCAGCCGGGGGAGTGTACGGTCAAGGGACACGGCGCCATCGTCACGTCCACGATCCGCCCTGAATACGGCCCCAACTTCCTCCGCGACACCTTCCGGCGCTTCGTCATCGCCGACATCCTCGACCAGCTCGGCCCGATCATCTATGAGCTCGTCCGCAACGGAACAGCAAAGGACTACCAGGATCTTCAAGAGCTTAAGGGGAAGGTCGCACAGGCGAAGCAAGCGCGGGAGGATATCCGCGGCAGGGTCGGCACGGGAACGAGGGAGGCCCGGGCTCAGATCACTGAGCTTGACGATGCGATCGTCAGATACCGGACACAAATCAAAGAAAATCGTCTGTCAGCACTTGCACTTACGGTACAGCCCGGCGTCGCGCCTCCGCCGGATCTGAAAAAACTCCTTGAGAGCGTTCTGGTGCGCACAAACAGCGCTTCTCTTACCGGCAACCGCAACGGATCGCGGACCTACACGATCGGTCCGAGCGAGATGGGAGACGTCTTTCTGCGTGGCAACCTCCTACGGATCTCCTCCGACGCGCAGAAATCGCTCATCACCCAGACGCCCAACGAGGCCGAAGTCCGCGCCTATCTCCGCCATGAGCTCGAAGCGGCCTTTGACCTCTACCCTCACTATGAGGGGCACGTCGCCAAGGTCGCCGAGAGTGTCGGAGCCAAAGAGTACAAGGCGCTCGAGTCGCGCGAGTTCCCGCTGCTCGCCGGCACTCTCGCCGGCGACCTCAAGGGATCGACCGACCGCATCCTCCCCGCGCTCTGCTGGGCGATCGCGGTGGACGCCGGCCTGCTCGACCGACGTCTCAAGGAAGACATGCTGGCCACGGCGGGCCTGAACGGATTCGCATGTCCTGAAGTGGAAACACTGGCCTTCCACCCCTCGACCCCCGACCCGCGGGCCGAGGACGTTTTCCGACGCTACGTCAGCGCCCGGTGGCCGATGGTCACCTTCGCGCTCGACCCCGTCGTCGACCAGCAGAACATCGAGGACGCCTACAGCCAGCGCCGGGATTTGCAACTCGCCGTGGCTTACTCCCTCGCCGCGGGCCGGGTCTCGCTCAGTCAGGCGAATCAGTTCACCAAGCGTCTGGAGCTCGACGCCGAGACGATCGCCTTGAACCGAACGGTGACGACGTTCGCCCACGGTAGCGACACGTTCGGCTGGCGCTTCTACCCGCGGTTCCAGAACCCGCCCCAGGAGCGGAACAATCTTCAGACGGTTCGCAACCTGATCGTCCGCGGCGGGCCGGGTCGCAACTACGCGATGAAGAACAGCAAGCTCGAAGCAGGGCTGCGTGAGTTGACCGTCGTCGTGGTCATGCCGTCGTTCCTTCAGAAGGTTCGCTTCGACGTGACCGGCAACTGGTTCCCGCTCCACGACCCCGACCAGATGAAGACCCACACCGCCCGGATGATCGAGCAGGGGCGGAAAGTCACGGACCTCAAGAAGTCCCTGATCACCGCCCGGGAGTGCCGGTTGTACCGCCCCGGGGACCTTGAACGGCTGGCGGCGCGGATTGACCAGGTGGAGGCGATGCTGCCGCTCCAGACCCTGACCGTGGACGTCCCGTTCGAGGCGACGTCCGCGGGATTCCAGCTCTTCACCCCCGGGAACCGCTCGCTCGGGCCGGAACTGATCGGATACCAGGGCCTCAACCGCGTTCCCGTCAAGGTGGACAGCATGGTGTTGCTCCTGACCAAGCATCTGAGCATCCAGGAGACACGTGTGGTCGTCGGCGGCAAGACCTTGAGCGCCACCACGCCGATTCCCGAATTCTCGCTGGTGAGCCGCGACGTGATCCAGATCAAGATCCCCAAGGACGTCACCACCACGAAGTCGGCGGACAAGAAGGAATATGTGGAGATCTTCCTCGCGAGCCCGAACGGGTTGTCGAATCGGCTGATGATCCCCTACGGAGACGCCCCCGCCCAAACGGCAGTTGCCGGCCCCGCGGCCGCTACCGTGCCGACTGGGTTCTCCTTCGTCGGTCCGCCGCTCCTCCTGCCACGGGATTCGATGCTCGCGATACCGACCCAGCCGATGGTCCAGTTGAAGTACAGTGACCTTCGAGCGGTGG
>JAYUFP010000065.1:0-8101 GCA_043738665.1 Isosphaeraceae bacterium | reverse complement strand
CAGCCGATCGACGCGAAGACCCGGCCCCGAATCCGACCGATACAAAAGGACCTTACATGATCACTCGCATTCGCAGCACCCGACTGTGGGCCCTGGCGCTCGGCCTCGCCGTGTCGGGCTGGGTGGCCCCGGACGCCAAGGCCGCGCCGATCCCCTATACGACCGTCGGAATGGTGGGCGCGCCCACGACCGGCCCCAGCAACCTGGTGTACTACAACGACGTCACCAACGGCATGCTCAACGGCTCGGGCAGCCTCGACCTCGGCCAGTTCGTGATGACCCCGGCGGCCAAGACCGCCAACGCCACCTTCACGAACGTCCCGTTCAACCTGATCGTGAGCTCGGGTGCGAACACAAGCGCCAACGTCACCGGGCTCTTGAACGGCTCGGTCGGCCCGAGCACGGCCAGCCCGTCGCTCTCGGCGACCTTCACGGCGATCAACCAGTGGGGCCAGAACAACCTTCCGTTCGGCCTGTCGCTGCCGTTGAACAGTCCGTTCAAGCTGTCGATGACTGACGGCACAAGCAACGCCCCGACGATCCTCAGTGGAGTCGCCACCGTGGCCGCGGTCCCGGAACCCGCCTCGATCGCGGTCTTCGCGGTCGCCCTCGGCGGCCTGGCCATGTACCGCCGCCGCCGCGCCGCCTGATTGACGCGGCCGGCCTTCGAGATTCGACGCCGAATGAACGCCCCGCCCCGGACCGCGATGGTCCGGGGCGGGGATTTTGCTTTCGAAAGCCCTCAATCCGGGGTCACTTCTTCTTCGTCTGAGCGGCGGGGGGGCGTGCCGCAGGTCCCGGGTTGGGTTGCGTGGCTGGGGCGGGATTCGGACGGGGCGCCGGGGCCGGATTGGGGCGGACCGGTGCGGGGGCGGGGTTCGGTCGTGCCTCGGCCGTCGGGTGCGGCGCCGGGGGTCGGGTGTCCGGACGAGGCTCGTGGCGGACTGGGTTCGCGTTCGCCGGATTGGGGCGTGCCGTCTTATCGATCTCCGGGTGGGCCGGCGGGGCGGGAGGCGCGACCCTGCCGGTCCCGGCGTTCGGCCCGGCGAGCGGCGAGCGGGGCATTTCCAGCGGACGCGCGGCAGCCTGCCCGTTCGCGCCCGCCGCCGGGGCGTCGCGGCGGCCTTCGATCTCACGGCGGGTCCGCTCGTCACGCATTTTGTGGAAATCCGCGGTCTGGGCGGCGAGCTGTTTTTGCCGGGCCGCGTCAATCTTCTCGAACCGGATGGCATTCGCGGAGGCGCCCGACGCCGGGTTCGCGATCTGGCTCAAGGGGCGCGCCAGCGCCAGGTTCGCCGCCGCGGCCGGGATCGCCGAATTGCCGCCGGTCGGGCGCGCGACGAGGTTCCGCGACTCGGCGAACGTCCGTGGCGGACGTGCCTCGGCGTGTTCCCGGCGGTACTGGTAAACGTCGTGGATCTCGTTCGCCCAGCGCGGGTTGGTCCGGAGGTTCTGCGACGCGGAGTAGGCGTAAAGTGGGTCGTACCCGTAACGGCTGTTGTGGAAGGCGTACCAGGGGTAGATCCCCGAGCCGTAATGATTCGCTCCGTAATAGTCGCCGAAGAGGTAGGTGTTGTAGGCGGGCCGGACGAAGAGGCTGGTCGCCAGGGCCGACGTCAAAAGGCCGACCCCGGGCGTGTACGCGAAATTGGGCCGGCCGGTGATTCCCTGCCCGAAGTAGACCGGGGCGAAGGGCTGGCCGCGACTGGCCATGGGGTAATCCCAGTATCCCTGGTTGGTAACGTAACCGTTGGGCGTCCAGGACGTCGTCGCGGGCGACCACATCCAGTTCGGCTGGTTGTTCACCCAGAAACCCGGGCGCCACTGATACTGATTGTCCTGCCAGGCCCAGGTTCCGGGCGCCCATGTGGAATTCGCGTCGGGCGCGGGCGAACTGGGTCCTTGCTCCAGGCTCGCGGGCGGCTCCGGGAGGTAATGGACCTGCGTCGCGTCGCTCGCGGCCCAGTAGCCGGAGACCCACTGCGAGCCACCGTCAACCTTGCTCCAGTACCCCGGAACCCACTGCCGACCGGCGGGAACGGCCCGCCAGACTCCGCTGACCCAGAGGAAGTCGCTCCGCGAGTCGTCCCACGCCCAGTAGCCGGGGATCCACTGGACGTTGTCGCCTTTCGGCTTCTGGTCGGGGGGCAACTCGTTGATCGGGGCGGGCACGGCCTTGGCCACGACCGGGCTGGGTTTGGGGTCGTAAAGGACCGGCTGGGCGAACGCTTCGTGGATCGGCCCTTGCGTCAAAACCTGCCCGCCGGAAGGGTCCCCGTCCGCGGCGGCCGCCGGCTGCGGGACGTCGGGGGCCTGCCAGGCCCGGGCCGGCGCGGCGTAGGTCGCCAGGATTCCGGTAATCGCCAGGATTCGGTGCGTTCTCGTCATGATGCGGCTCCTCAAGGGGGAATCGAACGTCGCGGACGTCTCAGTTCACGTCACGCGCCCGCCGAATCGTTTCTAATGACCGGCAAATCCCGGGCCTTACGGCACGAACCCCTGTTCAGGACGCGATTACAATCGATTCATACGGGATTGCCACCGCCCGGTTTCAGATGGATCATAGGAAAGGGCGGTCCGGACGGTCCGTGTCCGACGCTGAATTAGAGATGTCGGTAGGGAGTGGATGAGGTGCCCATGGCCGCTGGACCGATCGAATTGATGGCGAAAGCCCGCGCGGGCGAGGCTGACGCTCTGGGCGAACTCTCCGCGCTTTACCGGAATTACCTGCGAATGGTCGTACGCACTGGCCTGGGGCCGCGGCTCCGGAGCCACGTCGAGCTTTCGGACGTCGTGCAGGAGGCGTTGGTGGAGGTCGTCCGCCAGTTCCCGCAGTTCACGGGACAAAGCGAGGCGGCGCTCGTCGGCTGGCTTCGGAGACTCGTGGGGCAAAAGCTCGCCGACCTCGGCCGCTACCATAGTCGCGCCAAACGAACCGGCTCCGGCTCGGACGTCCCTCTCGACGCACCTTACGAAGCCGCGGGGGGTGGCGGAGTCCACGCGGGCGAAGGGGGCGGGAAGCTTCTCGACATGCTCGCCTTGAGCCAGACGAGCCCGAGCGAAGCCGCCAGCCGCCGCGAGTTGATCGTGCTTCTGGCCGACGCCCTGGCCGACCTCCCGGCGTCCGAGGCCGAGGTGCTCTGGCTCCATCACGCCGAGGGGCTGTCGTTCGAGGGAATCGGCGAGCGGATGGGCCTGAGCCGGAAGTCGATCCGAGGGGTGTGGGCCCGGGGTCTGAAAAGCCTGAAACGGACTCTCGAAGGCCCGCCAGGCGGTAACGTGAGGTACGAAGATGGGACGCCGTCCTGAGCCCGATCCGGTGCAACACGACGACGAACAGCTCGGCGAGGCCATCGAGGTCTACCTCGCGTTGGCCGAGGCAGGCTCCGCGCCCGAACCCGAGGAATTCGCGTCCCGCTACCCCGACTTCCACGATGACCTCCTCGCGGCGCTCGAAGGTCTCGCCCTGGTTCAAGGCCTCGTCGGCGATTCCAGCCACGGACACGGACACGGCGGTCGGCTCGAAACCGGCAGGAAGATCGCCGGCTACCGGATCGTCCGCGAACTCGGGCGCGGCGGGATGGGAGTGGTTTACGAAGCCGTCCACGTCGCGCTCGATCGACCCGTCGCGCTGAAAGTTCTCGCCACCCCCGCCGCGCCCGATTCGAGCGGCCGAAGGCGATTCCTCAACGAAGCGAAAACCGCGGCGGGGCTTCACCATACGCACATCGTGCCGGTGTTCGACGTCGGCCAAGTCGGCGGGTTGAGCTACTACGCGATGCAGCGGATTGAGGGGAGCGGGCTCGACCGCGTGGTCAAGCACCTCCGCAGAGGGCGAGCGACCGCCGCGGGGAACAGCCATAGCAACGCCACGCCCTTCTGGTCACGGCTCAACAGTCTTCGACCCTCACCGGGAGGGCGTTCGGTTCGGGGGCCGATCGGGTCGGACAGCGTCACGGCGTCGTGGAATATCGATTCCGACCGCCCCGGCCCGATTTCCGGCCTGATCGACCCGACGCTGAGCCGTTCCGGCACGAACTTCGGCCTGAGCAACGGCGGCGCGGGGCTTGATCGCTCCGCCGACCGCGACGACTCCCCCCCGCCGTTCGAACCCCCGCGCGGGTCGAGCTATTACCGCTGGGTTGCCGACGTGGGACTCGCCGCGGCCGACGCCCTCGACCACGCCCACACCCGGGGCGTCATCCATCGCGACATCAAGCCGTCGAACCTCCTCGTCGACGGTCGGGGGTTCGTTTGGGTCGCCGACTTCGGCCTCGCCCGCAGGCTCGCCGACCCCGACCAGACCCACCACGAGTCGTTGATCGGCACCCCCCGCTACATGAGCCCCGAACAGGCCAGGAGCGGCCCGGTCGACGGCCGCACCGACCTGTACAGCCTGGGCGCGACCCTCTACGAGCTGCTGGCGCTGCGGCCCCCGTTCGACGGCCGGAGCACGGCCGAACTCGTCGAGCAGATCGCCAAACTCGAACCCCCTTCGCCGCGGCAGAGCGACCCGAAGATCCCCCGCGACCTCGAAACGATCGTCCTGAAGCTGCTCTCCAAGCGGCCCACCGAGCGTTACGCCAACGCCGCCGAGCTTGCCGAGGACCTCACGCGGTTCTTGCATTTCGAGCCGGTGCGCGCCCGGAGGATCAGCCCCGCGGGCCGGTTCATCCGGTTCGCGAAACGGCACCCCAGCGGCACCGCGGTGACCGCCGCCGCGGCGGCGACGGTACTGGCGGTCTCGACCTGGGCCTACCTTTCGGTCCTCGACCAAAGGAATGTCGCGGTAAAGGCCAGGGCCGACACCGAGATCGAGCGCAACGCCGCCATCCAGGCCCGGGAAGAGACGGATCAGGCGTTACAGAAACAGCTCTACAGCGAGGCCACGGGGTTACTCGCCTCGCATGTGCCGAACCGCCGCGTCAAAGGGCTGAAATTGCTCGGAGACGCCGCCGCAAGGAAGCCCGGCCCGCTGCTCCAGGGCAACCTCCGCAACGAGGCGGTGGAGTTCCTCGTGATCCGCGACGTCGAGGCCCGGCCCGGCTTCCTCACCGGTCGCGCCCGGGGGCTCGCGTTCGGCGCGGACGGCACGCGGCTGGCTTCGCTGACGCAAAACGAAGACGGGGGCGATTTTTTCAGCCTCTTCGACGTGCCCACTCATTCCAAGGTCGCCGAGCGTCCGCTCCGCGATCGTGAAGACGCGCGGGCACCGGGTTCGGGGGCGCAACGAAGCGGGGGACAGGGGGGTTCCGGAGGCGGCGGTTCCGGAGGCCGTCGCGGCGGCGGTCGAATGGACTTCGGGCCGATGATGTCGGGGCCGACGATCGCTTCGGCCGGCGAAGCCATGGCCGTCGTCTCCCCCGACGGCCGCGGCCTCCGCCTTTACGACGCGTCCACCGGCGCGCGGATGAACGACCTGGCGGTGCCGGCGAACTCCGGACGTGTCATCCTCGCCCTCCTCGCCTCCCCGGACGGCGGCCGACTCGTGACCACCGAGATCATCTTCTCCGGACTCCGCGGCGACCGGTCACGACCCGGACAGGGGCCGCCGCCACCCCCGCCCGACGAGGCGTCCCCGGGCGCGACCAAGGGGGCCTACCCGCCCCCGACTCCCCCCCAATTCATGGTTAATCTCTGGGACTCCAAGAGCATTTTTCCCGACAAATCCGCCAACGACGGGGTTCAAAGTAAAGTCCTCGACAAGCCGCTGAAGACCCTGGTTCAGTACGACCAGGAGCCCGGCTTCCGGTTCGAATCGCCGCTCGTGGCGATCAGCCCCGATGGGAAAACCCTGGTGACGTCCCGCCCTCTGAAAACGGCCTTGTCGTTCTGGTCGGTCGACACCGGCGAGGCGATCGGCGTCGCGCTCGACACCCAGACCGAGCTGACCGCGCTGGCGATCGGCACCGAGAACCAGCTCGCCACCGCAGGCAGCGGCGAGATCCGCCTCTGGGACCTGAATTCAAGAACCCCGCTCCAAAGTCTAACCCCTAACCAGAGCGCCGTGAAGCTGTTGCGCTACAGCCCGCGCGGCCCGTTCCTCGTCGCCGTCGGCCTTCTGGGACGTGACATCGAACTGTGGGACACCGACGCGCACAGCCGCGTGGCCGTGCTCTCCTCGGCCGAACGGATCGACGACGTCGCGTTCTCGCCCGACGGCAGGAGCCTCGCCGCGGCGGGCACGGGGGCCAAGACGCAGGTCTGGGAGATCGTCGACCCCAACGTCCGCGTCCGGCTCAGCGGGTTCGATTCGGTCACGCGATCAATGGCCTTCCGCCCCGACGGCCTGCTCGCGCTGGGGTCCTGGCAGGGGACGACCCGGTTCTGGAACGCGGGGCGCTGCTTCAACTCGCTCGCAAAGACCGCCGGCGCGGCGACCACGATCGCTCACGCGGCGACACAAACGACGACCGCAGGCGCCGTCGAGGAGTCTCGGGACGATTCCGCGAGGCGCGACGGTCCCACATTGCTGGCATTCGACGACCACGGCCGCCTGATGACCTACGAACGGGAGACGCTGCGGCTCTCGGCCAACCCGCTCGACCGTCTGGAGAGCACCGATATCGACCTGCCCGAGGTGAAGGGGGCGTCGTTCTCTCCGTTCGTGCCGATGGCGCTGGCGGCCTCGGCGAATGGTGAACGCATGGCTATAGCTCGGAGCGGTCAGGTGATGCTCTGGACGTCCTCGGAGCCCGACCGCGTGGTCACCATCAAGCCCCCGGCCGCACCGCCGTCGATGGCCCGTGTCGGCGGCGGTCCCGGAGGCGGCGGCCCTGGAGGGGGTGGCGGAGGCCGACGGTTGTGGAGGGCGATGGCGGTCTCGCCGGCGGGCGACCGGGTGTACCTGATCGACGGGTTCGGGACCTTCGTGATATGGGCGGTGCAGGGGCAAAAGGCGGAAATGCTGACGTGGCGGGGCGTCCCCAACCGGGCCAACGCCCTGGCGCTGAGCCCCTCCGAAGACCTGCTCGCGATGGGGGACGTGAACGGCTCCATCACCCTGGTGCAGACCGCGACGGGGAAGGTCCGCGCGAAGTTCGTGCGAGACGACCCCGAAGGGCGTGTCGAGGCGGGCCGCGTCGAGGCCCTGGCGTTCTCCCCCGACGGCCGCAAGCTGGCGGTCGGGACCCAGCAGGGTCATATCGACATCTGGTCATTAAGCAACCCGAACGCCGCCCCCCTCCGCCTCCCCGGGCACCGCAGCCTGGTGACGGCCCTGGCCTTCGACCCCAAAGGGCAGTACCTCGCCAGCGCCGGCGGAGACCGTACCGCCGACGTCTGGAACCTCGACCGGCTCCGCGAGGAGTTCGAGAAGCTGGGTTTGGCCTGGTGATGCAGACCCGGCGGAAAAAAGGTGTCAGGTACGAATGGCACTCGGTTAAGAGCGAACGTACACGGGAATTGGGCCCAAATCGAGTGTACAAACCCCCAAAATCTACGGTACAAAGTCCTTAACCGAGTGCCATTCGGCTCAGACTCTGGTATTGGTCCTTCTTGGCGTCCGAAAAACCAAAAACAACGTCCGACCCCGATGCCCCCTTCATCATTATCGTCCCCATCTTGATTATCATCGGCGAGAGATGCCGAGTTATCCGATCGGACGAAATCTGAGACGATCGCCCTCGCCCCGGCTTTGCGGGGAGAGGGCGATCGGCTGAACGGTTCGCGACCGCTCACTTCCTCCCGAGTCGATGTCCGTGAAGATCGCCTTCGGTCGCGGAATCCAGTCGGAAGAATCCTCAGACGATCGCCCTCGCCCCGGTACTCCGGGGAGAGGGTAAGGGGTGAGGGGTTCCGGAATGACCCGCCGTGGCCTGATCGCAAGGCGAGAAGCCCCTCATCCGCCGCTTCGCGGCACCTTCTCCCGGAGGGAGAAGGGATCATGGGGGACTTTGCAATCCTGCGGCGCGAAGCCGGGGAATCGCGAAGTCCGTCCTTCTCCTCCCGGGAGAAGGTGGCCGTAGGCCGGATGAGGGTCCCCCTGGTGGCCGGATCGCACGGCGAGAAGCCCCTCATCCGCCGCTTCGCGGCACCTTCTCCCGGGGGGAGAAGGGATCAGGGGTGACTTTGCAATCCTTCGGCGCGAAGCAGGCCGATC
>JAYUFP010000064.1:0-8107 GCA_043738665.1 Isosphaeraceae bacterium | reverse complement strand
CCGCCACAACCTGTTCAAGCCGTTGCTCCTTTTCTTTTACATGGGATTTCTGGTCCCGATCCTCGGGGTAAAACTCGACTTTCCGCATGTGATTTATCAGGGGTTGACGATCTTCCTCCTGATCGCGATCGGATGGCACGGCGGTGAAGAACTCGCGAACCTCAAGCTCGACGAGCTTGTACGGGCCGGCGGCTTCATGGGTGCCGGCCTTGTCACGAATTTCATTATTGGGGTCGTGGCTTATCTCGTGTTGCGGGCGTTCACCACGCTCCGAAGAGTTGACGCGGCGACGGTCTCGGGATACTACGGCTCGGACTCCGCGGGCACGTTCGCGACGGCCGTGGGCGTTCTGACCGCGTTAAACATCAAGTTCGCCGCCTACATGCCCGTCATGCTCGCCGTGATGGAAATTCCCGGCTGTCTTGTCGCCCTGTTCCTGGTTTCTTCGCTCCGCCGCAAAGGCATGGACGCCATGGGCAACATGCCGGACGAGCACGGCTACGACCCTTCCGCGGTGATGAACACCGACTCCGATCCGCTCGGAAATGGGGGCCGAAATCACGGCGGCTCCGGGGCGGCCGAAACCGAGCACAGTTCTCACGCACACAAGCCGAAGGGAGGAAGCATTCTCTCCGCGGAGCTTCTCCACGAGGTATTCTTCAACCCCGGCATTTACCTGCTGATGGCGGGAATCGTCGTCGGATTCGTGAGCGGAATGCAAGGGAAGAAGGTCACTGAGGCCGACGACCTTCTGTTCATCAACCTCTTCCAGGGAATGCTCTGCCTCTTCCTCCTGGAGATGGGGATGACGGCTTCGAGCAAGCTCAAAGACCTCCGCACCGCGGGGTGGAAGTTCTGCCTTTTCGGCGTCCTCGCCCCCAACGTGTTCGCGACGTTCGGGATTATCGTGGCTCACATTTACAGCACGATCGTCGGCCAGCATCTGGACATCGGCACTTACGTGTTATTCGCGGTCCTCTGCGGCTCCGCTTCCTACATCGCGGTCCCCGCGGTGCAGCGGCTGGCGATCCCCGAAGCGAGCCCCACCTTGCCCCTCGCCGCGTCGCTCGGGCTCACGTTTTCCTACAACGTGACCATCGGCATCCCCGTCTACATCCAGATCGCCAAGGCGATCAGTTCCTTGAGCGGTTAGTCAACTCGAACCGCTTAAAGAGAAGGGCGACCGGGCCGACGCAAACGCGGCCCGGGGATCCCGTCCTTCGGCCGGCACTCGTGTTTCCGGGGGGAAGGCGCGAGGCCGGTCGGGGGGCGGAACCCCCGGGCCGCCCCCACGGGGTCGGAAGAGACGCTTCGATTTCGGCGGGGACGATCCGGAGCGGTTTAACGCTCGCCCGATTCGATGGCCAGGATCAATTGCCGAATGTCGGCGCTATACGGCTGGATCTTGGCCGCGCGTCGGAGCGTTTCGAGGGCGGATTCCCGCTTATCGAGGCGGATCTGGCAGTTTGCAAGTCCGGAGAGTGCTCCGGTGTGGTACGGATTCCGCTCCACCACTTTGCGACAATCCTGGGCGCTTTCCTTGAATCGACCGAGGAAAAACTCGGCGATGGCTCGCTGGTTGTAAGCCTCGGCGAACTGGGGACTGCGTTCGATGAGGCGGGTCGCGAGTGCGATGGCGTCCTCGAGTCGCTGCTTGTTGATAAGTTCACGCACCTGCTCGAGCGTCGCGTTGTTCTCCGGTGTGTCGGCACGAAACCAGATCGCCCAGAGCGCCATGTCGGCGATGCGGCGGACGGTCGGGTCAGGGTCGCGAAGCGCCTTGGCGACCGGGGCGTTCACGGCATACGTTCCCGAAAGGCCAAGGGCGAAAATCGCCGAACGCCTTGCTTGCGGGTCGGGCGCGTCGACCAGCCTCGCGAGAGTTCCCTCAGTGTATCGCGTCCACACGTTCTGGCGGAACGTATCAACATCCTGGTCCTTAAGGTAGCTCTCGTAAAATTGCACGAGAAGCGACCCGGAGTGTGGTTCCGGCATCCCGGTGGCTCCAATACGGCGGGAGGAATCAGACGCGGGGCGTGCCCGAGCAAGCGGATGGACTGCGGAGACGGCCAAGACTGCGGAAAAGAGAACCACCGGGGGGAGGAGGCGACTCTTGAGAAACTTCAATTCGAGTGCATGCCCGATCGGGTGACCGGCCGAGCGGAACAGGCGCGACTCGGCATGTGACGGGGGCATGTCAAACACTCCCGGTGGCGAACTTCCGAGGGAAGTCCGCCCGCGAAAACTCACGATGAAGGACGCGGATTGCTTCGTAACGTTCCGGGAGTTTAACAGTCCCCCGAGTCGACTTCCACGACATTTCCAAAGTCACGCCGATGTCGGACCGCCTCGTCACGAAATCGGATTACCGTCGCCGGCCAGTATTCCCGATACCGTTCCCGCGGGCAGATGCTCCAGGGGTTCTCCGTCCTTCGCGAGAACGACTCCGGCCACCGGATCGACCGAGACCAACAGGCCCCGTCGTTCGACCTCGGGGCTCAAGATGCGCACCTGTTGCCCGACGAATTCGCTCCGTGCCTCCCAGTTCGCCGCGAGAATCCCCGGCCCTTCTTCGAGGCAACGTCCGTAAAGGTTGTCGAGCTCGACGATAAGTTCCCTCGCCAGTTCAGAGCGGTCGACGGCATGACCGTTGAGGATCTGAACCGAAGTGACCTGATCCCTTAAGGCTTCGGGAAACTCGTCGAGCGTCAGGTTGACGTTCAGGCCGATTCCGATCACGACCCCGGCGCCGCGCTCGACAAGGATGCCGGCAATTTTCCGTCCGTTGACCCGGACGTCGTTGGGCCATTTGATCTTGGCCTCCGCCTTGGTGAATCTTGAAACGACGTCCGCGACCGCCACCGCGCCGATCGCAGTGAGCCAGCCCGGCTCGTCGAGCGGTCCCTTCGGGAAGATCAATACGGACATCAAAAGTGACGAACCCCGGGGAGCAACCCACGACCGGCCGCGACGGCCGCGACCGGCGAGCTGCTCCTCCGCCAGGACGACGAGCCCCTCATTGGCGGTTGAATTTGCCGCACGCGCCGCGAGGTCGTTCGTGCTGGAGACCCGCGACCACACGGCGATCTGCCGGCCGATTCGCCGGGTTTTGAGACCGTGTTCGATAAGGTCCGGACAGAGTCGAGGCGAATGGCCGCGGTAAGCCGCGCCCAGGACCGGGTGCCGTTCGATCTCGAATCCGAAGGCCTCCAGGATGCCGAGATCGCGATGAACCGACAGGACGTCCGGTCCAAGCATGCCGATCGCGACGTGGACCCCCTTCGCGTCTTTGAGGCGATTGAGGAGGGGGATATTCATGACGGACCGGACAGATTGAAATCGAGTCCGATGTCCAAAGCCGGGGCGGAATGCGTCAACGCCCCGACGCTGATTCGATCGACACCCGTGGCCGCGAGAGCGGTGACCGTTTCGAGGCTGACTCCTCCCGAGGCTTCGAGGAGGACGCCGGGGGCGCGGGCATTGCGTCGTCGGACGGCCTCCGCCAGAAGTTCGGAACCGAGATTGTCGACGAGGATGATATCGGGCTGATTCTCCAACGCGATATCGAATTGTTCGAGCGAATCGACCTCGACTTCCACGATCATTCCGGCGGGAGCCTTGGCCCTGGCGGATCGGATCGCCGCGGAGACGGGTTCACAGCCCTCATCAAAGGCGAGCCAGGCGATATGGTTGTCCTTGATCAGCACCGCGTCAAAAAGACCCATCCGATGATTTGTTCCGCCCCCGCAACGGACCGCGTATTTCTCCAGCGACCGCCATCCCGGGGTCGTTTTCCTCGTGTCGAGGATCGTCGCTTTCGTCCCCGCCGTCGCGGAAACATGGCGGGAGGTCAGGGTCGCGATCCCGCTGAGGTGCTGAAGAAAATTCAGCGCCGTGCGTTCCATCAAGAGCAACCGATACATCGGTCCCATGATCACGGCGATCAAGGTGCCGGGCTCGACACGTTGTCCGTCCTCGACTTTGGGATAACACCAACGGACGCCGAATCGGTCGGCGATCATGCCAAGAACCGGCAATCCCGAGACGACGCCGGTCGTCCGTGCGACGAAGCGGGCGGAGCCCCGGGCGTTCTGGGGCAGGGTCGACTCGGTGGTGACGTCTCGGCCATTGGAAGAAGCCTCGGACAGATCGAACGCAATCCGCCCGGATGCGCGATCAAGATGGAAGCCGGGCATCGCCGTGCCGAGATCCTCGGCCATCGCCAGTTCGATCAGCGTTTCCGCGTTGCGGCGTTCATCGACCTGGAATTCGGTTATCGGCATGTCACCCGATCCTCTACTGAGGTTTCGGCCGGCGTTGTCCGCGCTTGCCGCCTCCGGCTTTCGCCTTGGCCTTCGCACTTGTCGCCTGCGGCGACGCCGACGCTCGGCCGGACCCGCCGCCCTGCGAAGACCGGAGTTGGAGGATGCGGTCGCGAAGCGCGGCGGCACGCTCGAACTCCAGGTTTTCGGCCGCCTTGAGCATCTCGGCTTCGAGTTCGTTGACGAATTCCTCGGTGTTATCCGTCGCCTCGTCGCGGCCGACCGCCGTTCTGGCGATCGTTTTGCCCTGTGCTTCCTCTTCGATCCCGCGGCGGATCGCCTTCACGATCCCTTCCGGAGTGATATTGTGCTCGATGTTATACGCGAGCTGAAGGGCGCGACGGCGGTCGGTCTCGTCCATCGCCCTCCGCATCGAGTTCGTGACCTTGTCCGCAAAAAGCACGACCTCGGCATTCAGGTGCCGGGCCGATCGCCCGATCGTCTGGATCAACGAGGTCTCACTTCTCAGGAACCCTTCCTTGTCGGCGTCAAGAATACAGACCATCGAGACTTCAGGAAGGTCGAGCCCTTCACGCAAGAGGTTAACCCCGATCAGCGCATCGAACGCGCCTTCGCGAAGTTCGCGGAGGATCTCGACGCGCTCGATCGCGTTGAGTTCGGAATGGAGCCACTTGCAGCGAACCCCTTGTTCCTTGAGGTAACGCGAGAGATCCTCGGCGAGCCGCTTGGTGAGCGTCGTGACGAGAATCCGCTCCCCTTTCGCCGCCCTCAACTTGATTTCGTTCAATAAGGCGGGGACTTGCCCGCGAGCCGGCTCGACGCGAACGATGGGGTCCATCAAGCCCGTCGGGCGGATGACTTGCTCGACGACTTCTCCGCCGGACATCGCCACTTCGTAGTCGCTCGGCGTTGCCGAGACGTAGATCCGTTGCCCCAGTTTCTTCTCCCATTCGTCGAACCGCAGCGGTCGATTGTCGAGCGCGCTGGGGAGCCGGAAGCCGTGCTCGACGAGCGTGCTTTTGCGGCTGAAGTCGCCCGCGAACATGCCCCGGATCTGCGGGATGGTGACGTGCGACTCGTCAATGAAGAGCAGGCAATCATTGGGGAAGAAGTCGAGCAGGGTGTTCGGGGTTTCGCCGGGCTTCTTGCCGGAAAGGGGTCTGCTGTAGTTCTCGATCCCGGAGCAATACCCGACTTCCAGGAGCATCTCCATGTCATAGCGCGTTCTCGCGGCGAGGCGCTGGGCTTCGAGGAGTTTGCCCTGGTCCTTGAGGATTTTCAGGCGGCCTTCGAGCTCCTCGTTGATCGCCTCGACGGCCCCCTTGATCCGCTCTTCGGGAAGCACGAAGTGCTTGGCGGGATAGATATACATCTCCTGCTTCTTTTCGAGCACGGCGCCGGTGAGCGGGTCGATCACGGCGAGGGTTTCCACCTCGTCGCCGAACAGCTCGATCCGGAAGGCGATCTCCTCGTAGGCCGGCCAGAGTTCGATCACGTCCCCGCGGACGCGAAACTTACCTCGTTCGAAGCTGACGTCGTTCCGGTCGTACTGGATGTCGACGAATCTGAGGAGCGTCTCGTCTCGGTCGATGAAGTCGCCGACCTTGAGGCGGACCATCATCTTGCGGTAGTCGTCCGGCGAACCGAGGCCGTAAATGCAGGAGACGCTGGCGACGACGACGACGTCGTTGCGGCTGACCAGGGCGCTCGTGGTGGCGAGGCGAAGGCGTTCGATCTCCTGGTTGATCGAGGCGTCTTTTTCGATATAGATGTCGCGCTGGGGGATATAGGCTTCCGGCTGATAGTAGTCGTAATAACTCACGAAATAGCGGACCGCGTTGTTGGGAAAGAATTCCTTGAACTCGCCGTAGAGCTGGGCGGCGAGTGTCTTGTTATGCGAGAGGATCAGCGCCGGCTTTCCCATCCGTGCGATGACGTTGGCCATCGTGAAGGTCTTGCCGGACCCCGTGACGCCCAGCAGGGTTTGGTGGGGCCGGTTCGCGCGAACGCCTTCGACCAGTTGCTCGATCGCCCGAGGCTGGTCTCCGGCGGGTTCGTAGGGTGCGACGAGATGGAAGTCGGGCATGGCGCGGACTGAGATCCCCTATCAAGGAATAGGAAGGTGCCGCGAGGATGACGCCGATTCGCCGCTCTCAGAGGGTGTCCGCTCCCGCGTTGCGATTCGTAGGAAGGGCCGGATCGCGGCGATCGCGACCGGGCCGATTCCCCGGACTCGAGTATCCAGGTCTTCCATCGATCGAAACGGCGACGATTCGCGTTCCAGAACGATCCTCCCGACGAGCACCGGTCCCAATCGCGGGAGCGCCTCAAGTACCGCCGGACGACAGGTATTGGGGTCGACGACAAGAATCGGTTGGATCGGAGGCTGAGAACCCGGGAATCCTTCCGAGACCAAGAGCACGATTGACAGCGAAACCACAAGCAATGCCAAGAACGACCGCGTTCTTGAATTTCCGCCCCAAAAAGAAGCCGATCTGGATTCTCGGTTCATGAAGGGCTCCGTTCCCCGGCGGCTTGCGAAATCGACGCGAATCGACGACGACCTATTTACGCGTTCAGTATACGAGGCGACGACGCCAATCTCAAGACGTCTCGATGGAAACCTCCGAGGCCGACATTTCGCGGTCTCGCTTTGTCCTTGGAGGGGAATCCGGATCAGAGCACCCCGGCCGTGATCTCGGTCAACGCGTTGAGGAACGCATCGATGTGCTCCTCGGTGTTGAACGGACCGGGGCTGACCCGGATCGTGCCGTCGGGAAAGGTTCCGAGGCGACGGTGAATGTAAGGGGCGCAATGGAGCCCGGGGCGAATGGCGATCTCGAAGCTCGTATCGAGCATCGCCGAAAGATCCTGCGGATGGAAGACCGTCGGGTCGGGCACGATCAGGGAAAGCGCCCCGACGTGTGTCGCGGGGTCCCACCGCCCTGCGACCTGCCAGCCGTCGCCCGTGCCTTCGACCCAGTTGACGACCTTCTGAAGCAAGGCGACTTCGTGGAGGCGATTGGTCTCGACCCCTTGACCGACGACCCAGGCGATCCCCGCGGCAAGCCCGGCGACTCCCAGAACGTTAGGCGTGCCGCCCTCCAGATAATACGGCATCAGGTCGGGCTGGATCTCGGTCTTCGAGTCGCCGCCGGTTCCGCCTTCACGCCAAGGTCGGAGCTTGGCACGAGAGCCGACATAAAGCGCACCCGTTCCAGTCGGCCCATAAAGGGCTTTATGACCCGGAAAAGCGAGGAGATCGATCTCGGTCTTTCGAAGGTCGATGGGTACGACCCCCGCCGATTGCGCCGCGTCGACCAGGAACAAGGCGTTGGCTTCACGGACGATCTTCGCGATCGCCTCGATCGGCTGGACCGTGCCCAAAACGTTCGCGGCGTGAGTCAACGCGACGAGTTTGGTCGACGGAGTCAACGCCTTGCGGACGTCTTCGGGATCGAGGTAGCCGTCGAACGATTCAAGCCGCGTCAAGGTGATGACGCCGTCGCGTTCGAGCCTGCGGAGCGGCCTGCTGATCGAGTTATGTTCGAGGTCCGACGTGATGACGTGATCGCCGGGGTTGACCGTCCCCTTGATCGCCATGTTCAGGCCGTCGGTGCAATTGAGCGTGAAAACCCAACGCTCGGGGGCGTCGCCGTTGAAAAGCTGATTAAGGGCGTGCCGGGCGTCGTCGAGCGTCCGTTCGGCCGCCATCGCCATCCGGTGCCCTGAGCGTCCCGGGTTCGCGAGCGAAGTCCTGGCGAACCGGTCGAGGGCCTGGTAAACCGGCTCGGGCTTGGGAAAGCTGGTGGCGGCGTTGTCAA
>JAYUFP010000063.1:0-2641 GCA_043738665.1 Isosphaeraceae bacterium | reverse complement strand
CCGCGACCGACTCATCCTCAAGCCCCGAAGAGGCGACGGAAACGCCGAGAATTCTGCCGCCCCTACGGGGCTCAAAAAAGGACGTCATTATTATTCTCGTCCAATTCCCAGGGCTGAAGCCCTGGGCTACTGACCGTCGCCCCTTCAGGGCTGAAAACCGAGGCTCTGTAACAGCTTACGGCTAATTCAACGGTATTGCCCCTAACCCCCCCTTCACAAAGGGGGGGAAAGTGATCCAAGAGACGCAATCAAGTCGGCCCAACGTCGTTGAACAACCCCATCGCCGACGCCATCGACCGCAAGTACAAGATCGCGCTGGCGGTCGTCGCGGTCCTCGTCCTGGGCAATGAATTATTCGTTCAACCCTACATGCTCCGGCTGACGACCGACGCCCCGCTCATCAACACCGCGGGCCGTCAGCGGATGCTCAGCCAGCGCCTCGCGAAAGCCGCGCTCGCCTTCGACGCCAACACGGGTGAACGCGCAGGGGCGTCTCTCGGCGAGATCAGACACGTTCTCGGCCTCTGGTCGTCGGCCCACGAGCAACTCGTCCGGAGCGATCCCCGGGCGTCCGCCGACGGCCTCGAAGGGCTCCAGCCCCATTTCGTGACGATCCGCGACGCCGCGCGGCGGATCGTCGCCGAGCCTTCCGACTCTCAAACGGTCCACGACGCACTCGCCCTCATCCTCGACAACGAACCCGAATACCTTCGCTTGATGGACCGCGTGGTCGGCCGTTACGAGCGCGAGGCGCGTGGCCGGATCGACACCCTGCGATGGATCAGCCCGGGGCTAACGGGGCTGACCCTGGCGACCCTCGCCGCGATCGGCCGGATCATCCTCGGCCCCGCGGTGGGATTGATCCGCCGCCAGGTCGCCGAGTTGAACCAGGCGCGCGACGAGCTGGAAGACCGCGTCCGCGAGCGGACCCGCGAGCTGGAAGAGGTTAACGAACGCCATCGGACGCTCCTCGAACAGTTCAGCCACGTCGGCCGCACCAGCGCGATCGGCGAGATGGCGTCCTCGCTCGCCCACGAGCTCAAGCAGCCCCTCGGCGCGATCGCTAACTACGCCGAAGGGTGCCTGATCGCGTTGAAGTCACCTGAGCCCGAACTCGGAGAAGTCCGCTCGGCGCTGGAACGGCTGCTCGCGGCGACGATGCGTTCCGGACGGATCATCGAACAGGTTCGGAAGTTTGTCACCCGGCATAAGCCGACCCGCGAATCGTTCGACCCGAACCTCGTCGTCAACGAGGTCGCGGAGATCCTCGGCGTCGAGTCCGAACAACGCGGAATCGAGCTCTCGCTCGACACGGCACCGGGGTTGCCTTACCTGTGGGGCGACCCCGTCCAGGTCCAGCAGGTTCTGGTGAACCTCGTCCGGAACTCCTTCGAAGCCCTCGCCCAGTCTCAAGTGCGGAATCCGACACTGGTTATCACGACACGACCGAGCGACGGCGGCGGCGTGGAGTTCGCCGTGACCGACAACGGAGAGGGTATCGCCGCGGATCGGATCGACCACGTTTTTGACGCGTACTTCAGCACTCGTGCCTGTGGAATGGGCATGGGTCTGGCGATCTGCCGCACGATTGTGGACGCCCACCATGGCAAATTGACCGTGGAATCCGATCCCGGCATCAAGACGACGTTTCGATTTTTGTTGCCCGCCGAACCGAGTGATCATGCCCGAGCCGACGGTTTACATCGTGGATGACGACCCCGACATGCGGGATTCGCTGCGCTGGCTCTTGAAAACCGTCGGACTCCGTTGCGTCACCTATCCCTCGGCGATTGAGTTTTTAAAGAGCTTCGACGGCAAAGGCCCCGCGTGCCTTGTCCTTGACGTGCGGATGCCGGGCGCGAGCGGACTCGACCTCTTCGAGGAGATCAACGCCCGAAACTGGCGTCTGCCGGTGCTGTTCATCACGGCATACGCCGACGTGCCGATGGCCGTCCGGGCGATGAAGTCGGGGGCGGTCGAGTTCCTCGAAAAGCCGTTCAACGGTCAGGCCCTGCTCGAGAAGATCCAGAAGGCCGTGAAGGACGACGCCGAACGCCTTTGCCGCGAGACGGAGCTCGGGGAAGTTCGAGCGCGGTTGGAAAAACTGACCGGCAAGGAACGCGAAGTCCTGGGGATGATCCGCG
Organism: Isosphaeraceae bacterium; assembly: GCA_043738665.1. Classification (GTDB taxonomy): domain Bacteria; phylum Planctomycetota; class Planctomycetia; order Isosphaerales; family Isosphaeraceae; genus JAYUFP01. Next base: position 497 of record JAYUFP010000063.1, on the reverse strand, counting down.
ACGGTCGCCCGAACAAGGAGATCGCGGCACGGTTGGATGTCACCCCCCGCGCCGTCGAACTGCGCCGCGCCAGCCTGATGAAGAAGTTGGGGGTGAACTCGCTCCCGGAACTCATGAGGCTGACGATGGGGCATGAGGCGGCGGATCAGCGCCGGTTGTCGTCTTGAATCCGGCCGCGGAAAGCAACGGCTTCTCGTAATTCCGGGAGGGCGAGCCCGGGCTGGTGAAAAGATGGGGTTGCCCGGTCTTTGTGTTCATCCCGAATGGGTTGCGGCTTTTTTTCGCGCGGCGAGGCCTTGATGAAGTGGACATCGACTCGGGAGGAAGTGAGAGTCTGTCCGGAAAGGAATTGGCTAGGAAATGACTGATGACGGATGGCTGATGACGGATCGGAAAGAGCGAACGCGGCGTTTTCCCGCCGGTTTTCTCGCATCGGTCATCGGCCATTTGTCATCCGCCATCGTTTTTCTCCGGGAAACTTCCCGGACAGACTCTAA
>JAYUFP010000062.1:0-2642 GCA_043738665.1 Isosphaeraceae bacterium | reverse complement strand
GCTTGATCACCTGGGCGAGCATCGAACTCGACACGAACCGAACGCCGTCGAAGGAGAGGACCAACTTGGTGACCGCTTGTTCCTCCACGAGGTTGAACAACTCGGCTCCGGCCTTGGTGGCGTCGTCCTCCGATTGAAGGTACGCCGTGGTGAAGCCGACGATCGCGACATCGAGCTTGTGCCGGACGCGAATCTGTTTGTACTCAGCCTGGCTCATCGGCTTGCCTCCCTTCACTCTGACATCGACGAGATTTGCGCATCTTCGCGCGTCACGACCTCTTCCTTTCAAGGCTGACTCTACCCGACTTGCGTGACGTCATCCATAGGTTGACGGCCGTGAAATCGTGATTGTCATCGACCGAGAAAGGCACGCCACCGGAAGTCTTTTGGGAACGAAACGGAGACCCGGGCAGTGAATCATCCCGCGAATTCACTCGCCAGAAAGACCATGACCTCGTCCCAGAGGCCCACGGTCGCTTCCCAGTCAACGACCATCGCCTTGACCGACTTCGGGCTCTCCACCTGCGCGGCTTGGGAGACCTTCGGATTCAAGGGGATCTGGGCGCTCGGCCCTTGGGCGAGGATTGTTTCGACCTCCGGGGAGAGCAGCTCGTTCGCCAGATCCTCGGCGGCCTCGACGTCGGGGGCCCCTTTGAGGATGGCAAGCGTGTTGGGAATATAGAGGGTTCCCAGGCCTTCGGCGTCGCGGTCAGGATAGACGATCACGACCGGGTTCCCCGCCGCGATCTCCCCCATCGCGTCGTCGGTATCCGTCAGACCCACGGCCAGTTCGCCGCTTCCCACCGCCGTGGCCACTTGCTTGTTCCCGGAGAGGATATTCAGGCCGTTGGCCTTGAGGCCGCGAAAGTATTGCGTCGCCTTCTCGTTCCCCCACGCCGAAAAAAGGCAGGCCGCGTGTGTGGCGGTCGTGCCGAACAGGGGCTTGGCCATCCCCACCTTGTCCTTCCAGCGGGGGTCGAGCAGGTCGCGGATTCCCTTAGGACGTTTGGATTCGGGGACAAGCTTGGTGTTGACCAGAAGGATCCGCGCCCTCGCGGCGAATCCGTACCAGGTGCCGTCCTTGTCCCGAAACGCTTGGGGATAATCGTCGGCGTTCTTGGGGTGGAAGGGACGGAGCAAGCCCTGTTTTTTAAGGCGCAGCGTGTTGAGGATCTCGTTGTTCCAGAACAGGTCGCAACGCGTGCGGCCTGTCTGCGATTCGGCCGCGATGAGCTGGGTGAGGCCGACCGTCTTGGTGCTCTCGACGTCATATTTGGCGTCGACCCGCACCCCGGTCCGCCTCTCGAAATCCTTCAGGACAGGCTCCGAGAATTCGCGGTCGAGCGACGAGTAAACCACGACCCTGCCGCGCTGTTTCGCCGTGTCCGTACTCTTTCCGCAACCGCTTGCCGGCAGACCGATGAGGCCGACGAAAAGAACTCGGTTCGCGATCGAGAGCGCAAAGGCCATGGTCGTCGTCCTGCGAGGCGTGAGCGGGGGTATTCTCAGTTGACCATCGGCGGACATTTTACGATTGGGGCCATTGCTCCAGCGACCAGAAAATCAGGTCGGTTCCGGGAGGTTCAACTCCGAGCCGCTTCAACTTCGCGGCGATCTGACCCCTGTGGTACGTGGAATGGTTGGCCACATGCCGCAAGATCACCCAGGGAGGCACCGTGATGATCCGTCCCCGACGGCTCAACGTCTTGGGCGTGGCCAGAAGTTCCGGGGTCAGCGCGGACAGGAGCCTGTTCAGGGCCGCGTCCGCCTCAGTCAGCAAACGTTGGGCTTCGTCCACCGTCGGGATCTGGTCCTCGGTCGGCATCTCGCCGAGTTCGTCGCCCGCGAGCCCGCGGAGCCAGCCGTTGGTCACGATCGCGATGTGGTGGACCGTGGCGCGGACCGAACTCCAGCCGGGTGCGGGCTCCGCGACGTATTGCTCGGGCGTCAGCGTGCGGCAGGCGTCGAGGATCTTGCCGTCGGCCCAGCGGTTATAGGCGTAGAGCGCCTGGAAATCATCGTTAAACATCGCTGTCCCTCCCTCGTTTCATGAGCGGGTGCCCAAATGTGTGCCGAAGTTCCAGGTGTGGCCGTCGAGGTCGGAAAACGAGGCCATGCGGTCGCCCCACGGCATGTCGGTCGGAAGCATTCTCACTTCGGCTCCGGCAGCCCGGGCGCGGGCGAAGAGGGCGTCCACATCCTCGGTGTACAAATAAAGGAGCACCGGGGAGTCGAACTCCGACACGACCGGAGCGGGTGCGCCGGGAGGTCTCAGCGCGATCATCACGACGGCGTCCTGATAGGTCATGTCGGCGTGTGCGACGGTTCCGGACTCGTCCCGCATCACGTCACGTCGCGTCAATCCGAACGCCGCCTCGTAAAAATCCAACGATTTGGCGGGGTCGCCGACCGTCAGCATCGGGATCAACCACGGCATCCCTTCGGGCCGCACCTGTTTCGTCGCCATGTCGTTCTTCTCCCCGTGTCTTGACCTCGAACCCGCGAAACTGTACAACTCTTCTGAACGCACGTCAACTGTAAATTTTATCACTCAAGATGCGGGGTGCGCCAACGGATTCCGGCGGATGCACTCAGCGAACGATTAACGACCAGGCCGGGCGCTTTCTCCCGACTTTCGGGTC
>JAYUFP010000061.1:0-22593 GCA_043738665.1 Isosphaeraceae bacterium | reverse complement strand
CAGCCACGGCCGACGCGCACGGGTTCGGAGTACCGAACCTCGTGGCACCCTTATTTCAGCCCGCTGTGCCACCTGTCTATAAACCACTGTACTGGCCGATCGAATCGAGCGGAAACGCCGGTCATCGGTTCAGGCGGGTGGCGCCGGGCGCTTGGGGCCGCGACGGACGAGGTCGGAGGCGAGACTCGTTGCGATGAACGCGGCGTTCTTGGCGTAGCGCGGGAGGAGCCTTCGGGGCTCGAGGTAGAGGCGGAAGGCCCATTCCATCCCGGTCTTCTGGAGCAGTTTCGGGGCGCGACGGACCCGTCCCGAGGCGAAGTCGAGCGACGCGCCGATCTGCACGGAAACGGGAACCCCGAGGGCTTCAAGGTTCTCGGCGAGCCAGAGTTCCCCCTTGGGCTGCCCGAACGCGAGGAAGAGGATGTCGGCCCTGGCCGCGCGGACCCTGTTGATCAGGGCCTGGTGTTCCTCCGGCGTCGGGTCGCGGAACGGCGGGCACTCGGTCCCTGCCACGACGAGCCCCGGGTATGTTTCGGTCAGGCGTTTCGCGGCTTCTTCGGCCACCCCCGGGGGAGCGCCGAGGAAGAAGACGCGGAAGCCTTCCTTCGCCGACAGTTCGCAGAGGTCGAAGATCATGTCGGAACCCGCCACGCGCTCGGGCAGCGGGGTTCCGGCGAGACGAGACGCCCAGACCAAGGGTTTGCCGTCTGCCACGATGAAGGCCGCGTTGTCGTTCAAGTCGCGGAGCGCGGGAACCTCGGCGGTGAGCATCACGTAGTGGGTGCTCGCCGTGATGAAGTAGGACGGGGTTCCGGCCCGCACTAGCGCGGCGACCGCCTCAACCGCCTCGGGCCGGGTGATCGGCGCCAGGGGGACACCCCAGACCCAGACGGGATCGCTCACGACGGCCTCATCAATTTCCGGCATGCGCCTCCCCCTGCCCGTCCCCTTGGCTTGGCGAGGACGCCGGAGATTCTGAAACTTCCGCGTCGAGAACGGCCTCGGCTCTCGGCGCGGGCAAGTGCCCGCGTTCCCCCCGGCTCGCCGAAATCGGGCGGCCCAGGAGCAACGGTTCGTTGACGACGAGCTCTTCGACGATCAGCCACCTCAGCACCTTCATCTCGATCAGGACGAGAATGAACGCGACAGGCATCATCAGCCAGCCCGCGATGTCGTGTGCCCGTTTCCCGCCGACCTCGGCACCGAACCAGTGGACCGACCATGCCGTCGCCGAGATCCTCAGGACGTTGGAAACCAGGGCGATCGGCACGATGCTGAGCCCGAGCACGATGCGCACCCAGGCGGACGCCGGGATCATGAACGCCGCCGCCGCGACGGTCGCCGCCAGGGTCATCATCATCGAGAGGCCGTTGCAAGCCTCCGCGACCATGATCGGGTCCTTGCCGACAAAAATGACGTTCCCCTCGGCCAGCACCCACAACCCCGAGATCTTCAAGAGCGTCACGCTCATCGTCGTCGCGAGGTTTTGGAGGGGTTGGGCGAGTAGTCCGCTCACCTTGTTGGGCAAGGGTAGCAGGAAGACGAGATAGGCCAGCGCGGGCCACGACCGACGAATGAAGGTCAGCCCTCCCAGCGTCACGGCCAGCGTAAGGAGGACCGGCAGAAGTGTTGCCGCGGCGCTCCATTGATAACCGCGGTCGTAACAAACGGCGCGCCCGATCAAAAGCAAAAGGAGCAAGGCCCAGCCGACGTGCCAGGGTCGCGAACTGATCGGCCCCGGCCGGCGGAGCCGCAGCCAGAGAATCCCGATCGCCACCGGGATCACGAGAAAACCGTGGGAATAGTTCGGGTCGGTCGACCAGGTCTCCCAGCACCACGACAGTTCCGCCCGATAGGACCAGGCGAGAACGGCCCCCACGACCGCCGTCGGGATCAGCGTGGCGATCAGGCTCGGACCCGGCGCGGGCTCTTGTTCTTCCCAGACTTCGCCCGCCGATTCCTCAATGGGAACCGTGGCCGCGGGCTCGGGCCGGGTATGAGCGGGCCATGCGTCGATCGGGTCCCACATGGCGTCGGTTTCGGTCACGAAAATCGCCTCGGCTGTCGGTCAGCGGACTTACCGGGTCTCATTGACCGGGTAAGGCCCGCGGCGCGGACTCCGTCCGCATGGGTTGCGCCCCGGGCACCCGTCTGCAAATGTCGGGGTAACGGTACGAGAGGACCGGGCCGACACGACCCGGGTTCCCTGATTGTCCGGCACAAGAATGCGTCCCTTGCAACGGCGGAAAACCGATTCGGCCGCCCTGCCTTTGGAACGTTCCGGGGAGCGTCCCGGGGTCGCCCGCAAGAGGGACGACCGGGAACGCCTATCGTGACGGAACCGGGCCTCATTTACAACGCCCGACGCCGTCGTCGAACCGGTCCGCTTGAGGACCGGCTCTCGATAGGATGGCTCGACTCAGGCCGACGTCGGCGTCGTCGATTCCGGCGGGCTCACGGCACGCTCGCCCTGGGCATAGCCGCCGTAGCCCCCGTAACCGTAGCCGTAGCCGTAACCATAGCCGTTATAGCCATTGTAGAACCGGGAAACGCGGACCCCGTTGACCACGGTCGTCAGGAGCGTGATTCCGGCCTTGGCGAGCCGGCGACGGGCCTGCTCCACCATGGGGAAGCGGCTGACGTCGAACCGCGCGGTCAACACCGCCCCGTCGGACCAGCGGCCGATCGTCAAGGCGTCGGGGACCGGGAGCACGGGGGGGGTGTCGATGATCACCAAGTCGAACATCTGGCGGTAACGGGTCAAAACCTGCCCGATCCGCTGCCCTTTCAAGAGCCAGGACGGGTCGCGCCCGGTGCTCCCGGCGGGGACGAGGTGGAACCCCGCGTCGGGGATGGCGATCGCCGCCTCTTCAGGGGTCAGATCCCCCTGGAGCAGGTCGCTGAGCCCCGGCGTCTTTTCTTCGTTGAGCATCCGGCTGAGCGTCGCCCGACGCATGTCGGCGTCGATCAGAAGGGTCGAGATCCCCGCCTTGGCGCAGCACGCGGAGAGCTGGGCCGAGAGCGTCGTCTTCCCTTCCGAGGCCGTCGCGCTGGTGATCGTGATGCAACGGCCGCCGGCCCCCGTCCCGATGATGTGCTCGTCGCAAAGGGCGACCCGCAGGTGGTCGAGACTCTGGAGGAACTCCTGCAGCCTCGCTTCACGTTCCCTCGCCCCGCGCTGGCCCGGCTCGAGCCTCGGTCCAGGCAACGGCGGCAGCGCGAAGACTTCCACGGGCATCAGCTTGGAGAGGTCTTCAAGGTCCGAAACCCGGCCGATCTTCACCTCAAGGACCACGAACAGACCGAGGACGAAAAACAGCACCGCAAACGGGGTGATCGCGAGGAACTTCTTCCGGTTGTCGCTCACCGGAATCCCGTTCTCTCTCGCGTGGTTCACCAGGCTGACCCGCGCGTCGCTCTTCTGCACGAACCGGAGCTGCGTCAGAAGCTTCTTAATCTGGTCCTTCATGGCACCGATACTCTGGAGGTCGACCTTGATCATTTCGACCTTGAAAGCGTCGGTGCTGCCGGTCTTACCGATCACGTCGATCTTGGCCTGTTTCTCTTCGAGGGTCTTCTTCTTGGCGAGCAGCGCCTCGACCTTCTCGCGGGCGTCGCGGAGCATTCTCCCGGACTCGTCGGCACCGCCTTCTTCGAGGCGGGCCAGGAGAACGTCTTTCCGCGCCGCATATTTCTGGTTGTACAGATCGTTCAGTTCCTCCACTTGCTTGCGGGCTTCCACCAGAGACGGATCGCTCTGGTTCCGGACCCGCGTGGCCTGCTTCGACGCCCTCTCGTTCGCCTTGTCGCGACGGTCCAGGAGGACGATGATATCGGGCTCGGAGTTGAACATCTGGTCGAGTTTACGGAGCTTGCGTTCCTCATCCACCTCACCGCCGGTGTCCCGTTCGCGACTGCTCAGGGTGGCTTTCGCCTGGGAAAGCTCCAGGTCGGTCTGATGGAGATCCTGCTTGATGATGCCGTATTCCTGGGCCGTCATCCGGTTCCGGGTCGCGGTCGCCGTCCCCTTCGTGCCGTCCGCCTTGTCGGGCTCGACCTGGATGTCCAGGTTTCCCTTATCCGCCAGTTCGAGGAGCTCATCCTTCTTCGCGTCTTCCTGCTGGATGAGTTCGGCGAGCTGGGTGTCGAGGTTCTTGATCTGGAGCTTGGTCTCGCCTTCGGTCCAGTCGGCCGACGACTTCAGGTAGGAGTTGACCACCGAGTTCACGATCGTCATCGACTCCTTCGCCGATTCCGAGGTCCATTGCACCTGCAAGAGGTATGTCCCGGGAACCTGCATGACTTCGAGGAGCCTGCGGAGTTCGCCTTCGGGGTCGGTCACCTTCTCCTGCGAGAGCGACGGCTGCGCGGCGACCGTCGGGTCGGCGAGCGAATGCGAGAGCACGTTGGCGCTCTTGATCAACTGGACCTGCGTTTCCATGAACGTCGCGATATTCTCTTGCTGGTACATCCCCGTATTCAGAATGTCCCGGTGCGACGGCTCGACGCGGAGAACGGCGTCGGCGGCATACTTCGGCTTCACCTTCTTGACGATCAGGAAGCAGAGCCCGCCCGTCGCCAGCGCCCAGATCAGGAGGATCTGCCACCAGTGTCGTGAGAGGGCGCGCATCGTCGCCCGGAAAATGTTGATCGACCGCGCGGGTTCCGCCGCGGCCGTCTTGCCGAACGACATGGTGTCCAGCACCGCGGGGCGTGCGGAGGAGATCCGCAGGGGCACGGCGGGAACGTTCGGCTCGGGCCTATCTTTGCTGTCCATCGTAGGGGATACTCTGGCCCAGGGGATGGTGTCAACAAACAGAATGATGTACGACGGCGAATTTCGGGACGTGACACGCAAAAACGGTCCCGGACGGCCGCGGGATTCACAACGCGGGGCCGGTCGCCGCCTGTCGTCCGGGCGGGTTCAAGCACCCGAGCCAAACCCCGGTTCGTGCATTGATGCTAACGAGACTAATCAAAGGCACTCCGCCAAGTCAAATTTAAAAAGGCTTTCGCCACGACTCGTGCCGACGGAGGCCATCCCGCGTTCACGCCCCGCAACACCTGTTGCATTATTAAACAGTGATGTGGTCGCGGTCGGAAAAACGGGCGTCGTCGTCGGGCTTCACCTTGACACCCCCGAACCCCCGACGTCTACGATACAGTACGTCATGAAAATCATTCGCCCGCGTCCGCACGCGGGTTCCGCGGAGATGCAACACGGTGAGCGACCGGCGCAACCCTCAAATCGTAAGACATTTTCGGCTCAATTTCCGCGTGTTCGCGGTTTTGGCGGTCCTTTCCCTTGTCCTCGGCCTGGGCGTCTATTTGGCCAAGGAAGGTCGGCAGAGGCAGATGAGCCGGGATACGATCGCCGCCGCCACCTCCCTTTACCAGGGGGGACACGAGAACGGAAACGCGGACCTCGCAATCCGCCACCTTTCGCAGCACCTCATCGCCTGGCCCGCCGACGCCGACGCCCTGGAATTGAAGGCGCGGATCCTCTACGAAATCGCCACGCGCGGGGCCACCAATGTCGACCAGACCTACGACGCCGCCCGAGTCAACGAGCAGCTCCTTCGCCTCGCCCCCGACGAGCCCTTCAGCCAGGACGTGCGCCGGCACCTCGTCGAGCTTGACGTCAGTTACAGCGACGTCATTCGCGAGACGCAGTTCTCAAACCAGTTCATGAACGAGCTTTACGCACGAAACATCCGCTACCGCACGGCCGAGGAAGTGGCCCGCCAGCTCGTTGACCGCGGCGGCAGAACTCCGGGCGACTATCTCCTCTGGGCGAAGGCGCTGGACGGCATGGGTGTCCCCGGCGATCCCGAAGCCTTGGCCGGCGCGGTGAAGCAGTATCAGAACGTCCTGGCGATGACTCCCGCCAACGTGGATGCCGCCGAACGCCTTTCGAAGATCTATCAGGGGCGGATGAACGACCCCGAACGCGCCGAGCTGGTGCTCAACGAGCTCATCAAGGCCGCGCCGAAATCGGTCAAGGCCCGGCTCGCCAGGCACAGGCTCTTCGTCAAGCTCCACCGCAACGACAAGGCGGCGGAGGAGCTCGAGCAAGCCTCAAGGTTCGAACCGACCGATGAGGAGCTCCGCGATCTGATGATCTCGTCCGCGGAATTCCTGCTCCGCAAAGGGGATTCCAAGGGGGCCGCCGCGCAGCTCGACCGCGTCCCGGAGAAGTACAAGGACGACGTCCGGGTCGTGATGGTCCGCGGCCTGATCGATTTCGAGGAAGAGCAGCCCGACGAAGCCATCGACGCCTGGCGCAACGGCCTGCAAGTCGCCATGGGAACCGACGCCGATCTGACCTGGTGGCTCGCCTACACGTTGATCCAGATGAACCGTGTGAAAGACGCCCGCCCCCTGTTGGACCAATACGCCCGGCTCACCGGCGGCAACGATCCCAAGGCCCGCTTCCTCCAGGCGATGTTTTTCGAGCGGACCGGTCGCCCTTCGCTGGCGCTCGCAATCCTGGAATCGATCCACCAGCAACTGGACAGTCGCTATCAAGGGATGATCGCCCTGGCTCGGGGGCGTTGCGCCGAGGCGCTCTGGGATGAGAACAAAGCGAAGGACGCGTACGCCAAGGCGCTCGAAAACGATCCCGGCTCCGTCGTCGCAAGGCTCGCTCTTGCCAAGTTGAAGTTGAAGCGGCGTCCCGACGAGGCCCTCGCGGAGATCGAGCGAGGACTCAAGATCGACCCGGAAAATCCCGCCCTGCGGATTGCCCTCGTCGGCGCGAGGCTCCGCAGGGAAGCCGCTAAACCCGCCGGCAGACGCTCCTGGGTCGAATTCGATCGCGATTGGCGCGCGGCCGCCGACAAGTCGAAGAACTCCGCGCTCGTCTTGCTCTGGGCCGACCGGCTCTCGCTCGATAACAAAGAAGAGGAGGCGCTCAAATTCCTCGAGGAATCCGTCGCCGCCACCGCCGCGGAGTCTACAAAAAGTGCGGCGGTCGCCGTCGCCCTGGCCAACGGCTACAACCGACTTGGTAAGCCCGACCTGGCCATAAAGGCTCTCGACCGGACAAAGCCCCTGGACCAGGCCTCGTTGCGGATCGCTCGCGCGATCACCTACACGGCCCAATTTCGCGGCCGGGAGGCACGAGAAGCGCTGACCAAAAACGTGGAGCTGCTTCCCAACGCAGAGCAATTCCAGGTCTGGATGGCCGCAGGCCAGTTCGATGCTGACCGCGGGGACCTTGATGCCGCCCAAGTTGATTATGAATTCGCCACGGACCTTGGCAACGGCGATCCCAGGCCTGTTCTTGTCCGGCTGGAACTCGGCCTCGCCAACAGCAATCGGCTCGTGATTCGCGGCATGGTCAAGGGCCTTTACGACATCGCCAAAAAACTCAGCGGCCAGAACGAGGAAGACGCCCGGCAAGTCGCCAAGGCCGACCTCTCTTACATGATCGCTAGGGCTAAGGAACTGCTCTGGTTGGCCAAGGAAACGGACCTGGCGGAGGCCCTCACCGCCGACGTGGAGGAGCTCGACGAGCTCGACGTCGATGGCGCGAAGCTCCGGCAGGAGAAAACCAAGGTCATCGAATCCCTCGCCGAATCCGCGGACAAGATCCGCAAGCAAAGGCTCAAGGAGACTGCCGAAGAGATCGCCAAACTCGAAGGGAAAGCCCTAGGGAACCGACGAGACGAAGTGAACGCGGAGATCGATAAGGCGGTCGCCGCGGACGAGAGCAAGAAGCTCGCCGATTCCAAGGCCCTCAAGATCGCCAAGGCCGCCAAGTTAGTCGACGCGATTGTCTACGAAGCCCCGCAACTTCCTGCCTCGCTGATGCTCCGCGCGGGGGTTCTGGAGCTTCAGGGAGATCTGGACAACGCGATCGCCGTGTACATGAAGGTTTGGGAGCGCGGGAATGAGATCGCCCTGCCCCGGATCATCTCCCTGCTGGGACGGCGCCGCCGTTACGACTCGCTCGCCCAACTCCGCGAGAACCCTGCGGCCTCCAAGTCCCAGGTCGACCTCTTCTCGGCGCAGGTCTTTCTCGGGGTGGGCGACCGGACCAACGCCGCCCGAATCGCCGATCAGCTCGCACTGGACATGAACGGCTCCACGGAGGCGCTGGGGTGGAAAGCCCGGATGCTCGACCACCTCGGCCGAATCGATGACGTCGAGAACGTCTTACGCGCCCTGGCCGAACGGCGTCCCAGCATCCCGGAGCCGTGGCTCAACCTGATCCGGTTCCTCGCCGACAAGAGTCGAAAACAGGCTCTCGACGAGACGATCGTCCGCGCCAAGGCCGCGATCAAGCCGGAGCGGCCCGAGACCCTCGACGCCCGCATCGCCGAGGCGGCGGGAAACATCCAGGGCGCGGCGACAGCTTATGCCGAGGCCGCCGTCCGTTATCCCGATGACGTCCCCACGCGCCTCCAGGCCGCGCGGTTCTTCGAGAATCAACGGGACTTCGAGAAGGCCGAAGTCTACCTGAACGACGCCGCCAAACTCGCACCCGCGGACCGGAGCGTCAAACGGCAGCTTGCCGAAGTCCTCTCCGCGCACTCCCTCCGCGATAAACCGAAGCTCTGGACGAACGCCTGGGAAATTTTGGGCCTCGTGAAGGACGAAAAAGCGGCCCCGCCCGAAGATCGGCTCGCCTGGGCGATCGTCCTCCACAATGCCCCTCCCGGAGTGGGCAAACTGAACATTCTGAATTCGGAGCCCACGACCGACGATACTCCGCAAAGCCAGGCGCTCAAACTCCTCGAAAACCTGAAGCGCGACCTCCCGCTCAGCCAATCCGGCAACGTCCGTAAGACCTTGGCGATCTGGCTGACGGAAAAACGGGTGCCCGGAGAAACGAAAGCCGGCGAGTCGGGCACGTCGGGGTTCGAGGCCAAGAAAAATGCCGAGGAAGCGGAACGGATGAAGCAGGCCGAGGACGCGATCCAGCCCATCGCCGCGGCGGGGACCGATCCGACCGCGATCGCCCTTTACGCCCAGGTCTTGATCCAGAGCAAGAAGATTGAGGCCGCCGAGTGGCAACTCGACCGCCTCGCGGCGCTGAGCCCGGGCGATGCGCGTGAGGCGAGTCTCCGCGCCCGCCTGATCCTCAACCGAGCGAGGCCCGTCGAGGCCGCCCAGGATCTCGAACAGGCCTACACCAACCGCGAGGACGATCCCGGTTCCGAAGCGCTCGGCCGCGAAGCCTTCGTCCTGCTTGTCGATGGCCACCCGCGCGACCCTTCCGTCCTACGCCTGGCCGAACGACTCGCCCGCAAGAACCCCGCCTGTTCGTGGATGCCCGCGCAGGTTCAGGCGCGCCGAGGCGGCAAGGGGGACGAAGCCTTCGAACTCCTCAAAACGGCCGCCCAGTCCGCGACCCGTTTCGACGACCTCGTTCAGACCGGTAGGGTCGCGCTGACCCTCGTGACAAGCTCTCCCGAGCAAGTGACGAATCAAAAGGCGGAGGGCATCCTCAACGCCCTCCTCGCCAAGGAACCTGAGGCCGACGTCCTGAACATCATGATGGCGATGCTCAAGCACGTCCAAGGCAACTACGAAGAGGAAGTCCGCCTCTACAAGAAGGCGCTGTTGCGCCGGCCCGAGGATTACACGATCCTTAACAACCTCGCCTGGGCCCTCTGCGAAGGTCTGAACCGGGCAACCGAGGCGCTCCCGCACGCGGACCTGTTGGTCAAAAAGTACGGCGACAAAGACCCGCTCGTCAAAGACACGCAGGGCGTGATCTACACCCGCCTGAAGCGTTACGAGGAAGCGATCGAAGACCTGACCGCCGTGGTCAAGGCAAAACCCACCCCGCTCCACTTGCTCCACCTGGCGCGTGCTCAAAGACTCGCCGGAGACCTGACCGAGGCGAGAAAGAATGAGGATTCCGCGCGAATCGCCGGAATCGCCCCACAGGACATCGACCCCGCCGAGCGCAAAGAGATCCTCGACATGCTCAAACCCTGAGCCTCACGTCGTCCCCGGGCGTCGTCTTGGTTCCGATAAGCAATACACCGGGAATCACTTTCCGATTCGGATCATCCAAGATCCGTCCGGGAGCAACGTCGCGATTCTTCCACCCGAACGGGTGGCAGATTACTTTCAACGACCCTCCCGGGACAAGAAACGACATGATTCTTTAGGGTGGGTCAGCCGCCCCTTTCAAGGTGTGCGACTCGCCTTCGAGGTGCCTTCGGTTACGGTGCGGTCCCTGTTTTTCTCCAGCCCCGGAGGGGCGACCGTCCATAGTCAGGGGCGAAAGCCCTTGTCCATATCACCATCTTTTGTACACTAGGTGCATAAGTCTAAGGCTAAGGATTCACCCTAAGTTACTATTTTTCATGTGCTTAGCGACGGCGACCGGGATTGTGGCTCGGCAGCCGAAATCTGGCTTGTTGATCCTGGAGGCGAGGACTGCCGGAAGGGGAAGCTTGTCAAGGGAGATCCAATTCGTGGCAAACTCCCTGATTTACGGGCAATCCGAGCAAAAAGATGTTGGTAAAGACAAGGGCGAAAGCCCCTGGAACAGGTCGTCACATCATCATGCTGGCCAGCTCCAAAGGGGCGGCTGACCCACGCTAAAGAATCGTGTCGTCCCTCGTCTTGGGCGGGCCGTTGAAAAAAATACCGCGGTCTCGGAGGGCTCTCCCTCCGAGACCGCGGTCGGTTTCAGATACGGTCGGCTTCGACGCAGCGTCGTAACCGCGTCGAGGCGATTTCGTTCCCAGTCTCAGCCCTGGGAAAGCGCGGCACGTCGCTTCCGCCATCCGGAGAGGGCGGCGGTGGCGGCCAGTCCGCTTCCGAACATAACGACCGATGTCGGCACGGGAACCGCGATATTCGCCGAGAACGAGCCCTGGGCGTTAGTGGTGAAGTTCGCCAGAAGATTGTTCAGACCGAGCTGCAGACCTTGCGAACCGGGCGGAGGAGGATTGCGGGGGTCGGTCAAGGTGACCGTGGGCAACCCGATCAGAAAGCTCGCCCCACTCGTGAAGTTCACGAACGCGGACGAATAATTGACGATGTTGGCACTCTGGGTGTCGCCGGAGAAGAGAGCGTTGGCGCTTCCCATCTGGCCGGAGATGTCGCCCGTGAACGTCATCGAGAGATAGTTAACGTGGTTGGCGTCGTAGATTTTCAACGAGTTCAGGCCGTTGATCGGCGGCTGGCCGTTCATCGCCTGGTCAAGGATGTTACCCGCTTTGATGGCCGCAACGCTCGTCGAGGCGCTTAGTTCCAGCGTCAGCGTGTGGAACGAGGTGTCCGCAACTCCGGAAGCGGTGGTGAACTGAAAATTCACTTGCGTCGTTGCCGTGAACTTCCCGGTACCGTCGCCGTTATTGGTGAACGTGTAAGGGTTCTTGTCCGTGGGGAGTTGCTGGAAAACCGCGAATTGAATCCCCGTCGCATGGGCAGGGGCATTCGCGATCAGAATCGCCAGAGCGGCTAGGACGCCGAGCCACCGACTCGGGCCTCCAAACAATCGAAGAATCGGCATTTGTCGAGTCATTCAAGGTGCCTCGGTACGGTTAATCATTTCAAGTCCCATTTTACGAATTGATGGCAAACATCAAACGGCCGGGGGGACCAGTCTCTTCGCCACCCCGAAAGTAGAAATATCGTGAACAGGAGAAGCTCCGAATGAGCAAATCTTGGCCTGCCCAGCTTAAGAGTGTATCCTGATGAAAGCGGTAGCGAATGTCAACAAGAAAAGCGAAAACTAACCATTGCGTGATGACCGAAGACAACTTGCTGTTCATTCGTTCAAAAAAAAGGCCGATTTCCGGCACTTTGCATCGATTCTTGGAATTAGAGGGAAAAGATGGTCGAGTCGCGTCATTTTTGTTAAGAAATTTGTATAGTAATAGAGAGGGCGGGTCGAAAGTGATCTCCATGAACTTGCTCCTTCGCCTCGCTTCAGAGCGAAGGCCAGGCCCCTGGAGTTGCCCCCTCCGCTTGACGAATCGGACTTGTTCTCCGCGGCGTTCCTCTTTTTCGAGAGTCGGGCGATCGCGTGGGATGGACGAACGAGTAATCTCCATGTCTAAGATTCCGAGCGGGCCGAATCCGATCACGTCCCAAAACGAGATTGCCACAGACAACCCCGGCAACGATCATGGCCTGACCCGAACGATTCAGGTCGCCTTGGCCATCTACCTGCTGCCGGCGCTCGCGATGGTTTTGTTCGTCGGATTCGCCATGATCGCCATCGGCGCCGTGGTCCAGGCGTGCTCGTGGCTGGCGAGTCTGCTCTTCTCCCCCTGGGGACTGAACCGACGACCCGAGGCATCGGTTTCTGGAGCTTGGATTTACCGCGTCAACCACACCTCGGTGGCTCATCGCTGGCAACGGCACTCCGACGCCGTCAGACGAGACGACTGGCACCGACGTCCCGGAACAGACGTCTTGAATTGATTTCGATGCAAACCCGGTATGATCCCCGCTCATCCCCAAGTCACTCCTTCTTGGCCGCGAGGTCGTCCACCGGCGGCCGAGGCGTATTGTCGGGTTGTCGGACCGAAGCGACTAATCGGTCGATCTCGGGGATGAGTTCGTCGAGGAAGTTCTGGCAAGGGCTTTTCACCCCTCCTCGGTGTTCACGTTCGGTCACTGACCGCTGAATCTGGACTTTGAAGACCGGGGGGCTGGTCTCAAGCGTTTTCCAGTTGCCCGAGACGATCGGCGACCAGTTCCCCGTCTGCCGGAACGTGTAAAAAACCTCGTTGCGCATCGCGGCGGCCCCCCCGTTCTTGACGAACAGTAAGGACCGGTAGTTGACCGGTTGGGGAAGCGTCAACTTCACGTCGAACGACTCGACGAGTTCGTAACCCGCACTCGGGTAACAGACTTCCGGCGTGTGTCCGGTGACTTTCTCGGCAGGACCGAAGAGGATCAGGACGGCCAGTGTGACTCCGGTCTCCTTGTCAACGTACAAACGCTTCAAGGGCTCCCCGATCGAACCGGTCATATCCACAATCTTTTTCTCTTCCTCGGTCGACCAGATGAGATTCAACCGGGCGTCTTCCTTGACCCGCCAGACTCCCAGCGTCTTGGGAATCAACGCGAGGGCGAACGGCGGCTTATTTGGAAGCTGGATCGCAAGCTGATGACGGCCGTCCTGCCAGAGCCGGACCACGCCGAAGATCGCCAGGAAGGTGCAGGCAATGACCATCCAGACCCATGGCCAAACGCCGGAGACCTCGGCGCGGGAATAACGTGCCGCCGTCCGGGGCTGTGAAGTTCGGGTTTCCGTTCCGAGTAGGGTCATGGAAGAGCACTCGCGGGGTGTCGGAGTCCGCGACCGTCCTTGGCGTGGAGTGAGTCGAAGCAGGGACGTGAATCAAGGCGCGAAGGCGGGGGGAGTCCGCAAGTCGCCTACGTTTCTCAGTAAGCCCCGCGTCCTTTGAGGACCGCGAAGACCGTCCGGCAGAGGATCATCAGGTCACCGGAAAGCGACCAGTTCGCGACGTAATCGAGGTCGAACTGGAGCATCCCGAAACAGTCGGTCTCGCTCCGGCCGCCGACTTGCCAAGCACCGGTCATCCCAGGCAACATCGAAAGCCTGCGGGCGAACGCATCGGGCTCGGCCACTTCAAGAAGCTGACTATCCCGGAGCTGCAACGGGCGAGGGCCGATCAGGCTCATCTCCCCCTTCAGCACGTTGAAAAGTTGGGGAAGTTCGTCCAGGCTCGAACGTCGCAAGACCCGCCCGAGTCGGGTGATCCGAGGGTCATTGCGGATCTTGAAGAGAACTCCACAGGAGGACTCATTCAAAGCCTCGAGCTCCCCCAATCGCTTCTCCGCGTCCGCGACCATCGTCCGGAACTTCAGGAACCAAAACGTCCGGCCCCCCTGCCCGACACGCCGTTGTCGAAAGATCACGGGCCCGCGTGACTCAAGCCGAATCAAAGCCGCAATCAGGAGCATCGGGAGAGCCAGCAGGATAATACCCGACAACGCGCCGCTGACGTCGATCGCTCGCTTCGCGAGTTGGCCTAGAGTTCGGCCTTTTATGACGTGAATGTTGTCTGCGGACGACCGCTCGGAACCCGCCGCATTCACATCGGCAGTCAGGTCGTTCGGATTTTTAAGGATCGTTACGCTCATCGTTCAGGCGACTCCAGATTCGGCTCTCACCTTCCCCGACGCAATTTCCGCTTTAATTGGCGTCTATGGTTGTCGACACGGCGGTTCGCGTCACGAACCGAGCCCCATTTTCACTTTCCCTGCTCGCCTTGAATCGACATCAAGCTAATGCGCGACACCCGATGCTGTCAACCACCCATGTCGTGCTTTCATTAACTTTGTTCAAAATCGAGAACATTTCGTGTTCCCATGTTACGTCGATACCACTCCATAGTGACACCTGGGTTCCTGGTCAACCAATCTTACGCGTGTTGCCTATCGACATCACGAATTCGATTCTCGATAAACAAGGGTGTTTGGATAAATCGAGATGATTGGGTAGACAGAGTGTTCATGGCGGTCTAATTAACTTCGCGCTGTTTGTCAAACGCGAGCGCCGGTGAGGTTTATTACAACCGTTTTGTGCGAACCGTCGCAATCGGTGCAACCATCATACCGTAATGGCCGCGGATCGCTCTTTCCGGGCGTCCGATGATCGAGGGCCTTTAGCAGCATCATGTTCGAGCGGACCGAGGTGTGAAAGAATCTTCCTTGTTAGCGAAATCCCGGGAACAAAACGTACAAAAAGCGTGCAACTCGGTGTGATTTTTTGGCAAACTCCGTGACGCCCGGCTGCCTTGCCGGCCCGGTCGGCAGAGCGTCGAGTTCCTGATCAGATCGACCCTCGGTTGGTCACGGACTCTCGCTGGGTACGCACCCACGAACCGGTTCGGGCTCGAAAAGTGGCGAAAAACTTCCAGACCAGATAATAAGGAACGGCCGAAAGGCTCTTCATGTACCTCCAGGGAAGGCCGATGCTCAGGAAGGGGCTCAGGGCGTAGGCCGCGAACGTCAGGGCCATAGCCGCATGGAACGGGAAAAGCCGCACCGAGAGGCGTTCGAGACTGGGGAGGGCGGACGCAAGCGGGTGGACCGTGACGGCCAGCAGGAGCAGGGTCGCCAGTCTCATCATGGGAGGAAACGTCAGGTCGAGAACCGCCAGAGTCTTCTCGACGACCGAAAGATTCCGGGAAGTGACGATCGGTCGGAAGAACCTTCTTACCAACGCGTTACGGCCGTTTTCCCAGCGACTTCGTTGGGAAACGGCGGCCTTCCCTCGGCTGACCATCTCGCCGAAAACCCCTGTGTCCGCGAGGAACCGGACACGCTCGCCCGCCACGCGAAGCATCCAGGAAAACTCTTGATCCTCGACCAATCCATACGCTTTCCAGGGGACTCGCGCAAGCCCTTTCGCAGAAAAGCACATTCCGTTGCCTCGAAACCCCACGCTCAGCCCTAGTCGGTCTTGGCCAAGCAGCCAAACTCCGTTGAATAGGCTGAATGCGTAGGTTAACAGCCGGGTACGCCAGGAACGGTCGGGGTTACTGACGGAGTAGTACGACTGGATCCAATCGGCCCCGTTGTCGAGGGCTTCGGAGAAGCGGGTCAGCAGATCAGGCGCCACGACCGTATCGGCGTCGATCACGACGACGGCGTCGAAGCTTCCCCCCTGCCCCGTGCTCGCGAGATGTTCAAAGAAGTATTCGAGGGCGAATCCCTTACTACGGCGCTTGTGATCAACGCGTTCGAGGACTTCGGCGCCGGCGTCGCGAGCGGCTTTGGCAGTGGCGTCGGTGCAGTTGTCGGCGATCACGACCACGCGAACGGCGCGAGGGTTGTATTCAAGTGAGCGGCAGCTCGCGACCGTCGCCGCGATGTCGGCTTCCTCGTCGTGGGCCGGAATCACGACGATAAACCGTTTGAGACTCTCCGTCGCAGTCACGACGGGGTTAACACGGCGGAACCTCTGCGTCAGCGCGGCTGCGGCGACCATCGCCATCAAGCCGAAATAAGGAATCAGCGCCAAAGTTAACGCGTGGTATAAAAAAGAGAGGATAAGCACGCGGGCTCCGGAGTGCAAGGCGAGTGTAGGTCGTGAATCCGAGCGGTCCGACCATTCTAGCCAATCCCGGCGCATGGAGCCACGTGTGCTGTCGTGGAGCCACACGAACGTCCGCGAAGACCCACGAAGTCAGAACGCCTCGGTACTGACGGCCTCGCCGCCGGCCCGAGTGCCCAGGGCTTGCCAGATGCCCGGTTTGGGAACGTTGACCCACCACCCCGTCGGATCTTGCCGTACTCCGACGGGCTGACCGTTCCTCGGGTCGGCCTGCCACGAGTCAACGGTATTCTTGATGAAGCGGGCCGAACCGTCGCCCATCAGGACGTTCACGCCGCCGGGATGGAGGCTCGACGCCGAATTGATCAGGGCGTCACTGCCCAGCAAAGCCGTGGTCTTGTACGCATTCGGCCTGTAGAAGCCGGTGAACAGCGTGTCACCCCAGTTGCCCGTGACGTACCAGCCCTTGAGCTGAAACAGGTCGGGGTTCACGACGTCGAGCGCCTGTAGGATCGACGTCGTCTTCTCGGCCATGAAAATGGTCTGGCTGAGTCCGTCGGAAACCGATGCGGCCGAGAGGGGCGAGAGATCGCAGAAAACACCGTTGTTCTGCGCGACGGCTTGTGACGGGGCACGGCAGCCGTTGTTGGTCATGGGGAACGCGGTCGATTCGAACGGCCCGGTACACCCCGCGTAGCTGGTGAAGACCATCCGCCGACGCGTCCCGGCCGGGTCGGGGAGACCGAATTTCGCCAACTGGTTCGCCGGCAGGTCGCGCGGATACCCCGCCGTGGCGTCGTCGGGACACATGTACGCGGCGACCGACACCATATGCACGGTCTGATTCTCGGCCCCAAGGATGGTGAGATTCTGATTGATCGCGTTGTAAAGCGCAGACCGTTCCATCGTCGGCAGCAAATAAATCAGCAACCCCTTGTCGACGAACAAGGAGGTACAGGGCGGCTTCGCACCGGCATATCGCGGATCGTAGGATTTGACGCGTCCTGGTGGATAAGAGTCGTGGATATCGTGATATCCGTGGACCGCCAGCCCGAGCTGTCTCAAGTTATTGACGCAATACGCCCGTCGCGCCGCCTCCCGAGCCGACTGAACGGCCGGGAGAAGAAGTCCCACGAGCAGCGAGATCACACCGATGACGACGAGCAATTCGATCAGCGTGAATGCTTTCGGGCGGTGACGTACCATGGCAACCCCGCACCGTTTGAGTCGGTCATCGAAGGCTTCAAGCGTCAACTCGTTTGGGTCGCCGGGGCCGTTCTTCGCCCCAGTCGATAGAAGATGACACTTGACAGGAACGCGATGCTGGCCACGGCGATCGCCCAGTAAGAAAAGCGATTCGACGCGATCACCGCGGGTTTTTCCAGTTCACCGAGCCCGTAAGCCGCGAGCGTGAACGTACTCGGGGGCAGATCGTCCCGTGCCCACCGGGTCGGTTCGAACCGGTATTCCGTCTTGCGTCCATTGACCACTTCCGTGGAAACGATCTCGGTGGGAATGGGGGTTGATGCGTCGTCTTTGTAAGCGATATGGCCATCAAGCTGTTCGCTTACGGTCTGCACGGTCTTACCGCTTCGCGTGATTTGTACATCCACCTTGTAGGATGTCAGGGCGTGGGAATTCCCCGGGGCCACGACGATCGAACCTGAAAACTCGGAACGGACCTGTGTTTTTTGCGTCGGTACGGATTGGAGTGAAGCCGTGAATTGAATGGTAACGAGGCTTTTTCCGTCAACCCGCGACTCATCCAATTTCTGGATTCGGAAAGAAGGTGAAAATAATATTGGTTCGATCAGTGTAGTGACCAGTGAATAAGGCGCATCGACCACCGGTTTTTCGAAATCGGTCAACCATCGTTTATAACTAGTTTCGGGCGTGCCGTTCTCCAAATAGAAATCTCCGTTCGGTGCCTGACGACGGAGAAGAAATCCATGATCGGGACTTGTAATAATGACAACTCGCTCAAGATAGTCCACGTCTTTACGCTGAAGATTCATAATGTGGTAAATTTTATGATCGTCTTTTCGCATATAAATTATCGTCGATTTAACAGTCTTGGCCGACTCGATACGGTCCTTGGCCGTCGGCGCGATTTTTTCTTTATCAAGAGCCTCAGATTGTGCTTTTTTGTTAACTCCATCCTGGCGCGGCCCCGTAAACGTCCTCGTGAGAACACCCTCGATATGGAGGGCCTTTTCGCTTTTAGCCCGCTCCATAACAGCCGACCTGTATTGTCGGAGAAACTCATCCGTCGAAATCTCCGCGGCACCGAGACGATCAACGGGGTTCAACCCAGAAACCAAGACGATGAAAACCCACGAAACGACTCGTCTCGGTCTAGAAGTCGGCCGAATAAGGCTCATTGAATTTTCCCCGTATTTGCCGGTGATATGCAAATAATGCTCATTAGAAACGAGCCCGAGCACCACCTGATCGTTCTTGTCATGAGTGTTACTGACGCCAAGGTGACTCATTTGTTAGATCCTTCCACGTATTTCAACCATGCCTGCTGGATGTCCTGTGAAAGAGAGACGAAAGGGCAATGTCCGGACGAAATTCAGTCGCTCCAGGCCACCGATACTTCACCAGGAAAGCCGCGCTGTCACTGGTGAAGACCGGAGCGACATTGCAAATCGGCGGGCCATCGACAGGTCGATGCCGCGTACGTTCAGGGATTTCCCGGGTCTGTATTAATGATGCAGATATACGGGTCATCGTCGGTCGGGTTCGATCCACCGTTGACAACGCAACCACACACCGAACAATCGGGTGCGTTGATATCACATGAGCTTGTCCCGTGGGTGGTTGGACAGGTCCGGCCGAGGTCTGCGAATTCACAATCGCAGTCAGGTTGATTGATGGGATCGTCCGCGCGAGCCGGTGGCGACCACAGGAGTACGGCCGTGACGACCGCGGCAAATGCGATTGCCGCGAAAAGCGAGGAACAACCCCGGCAGACTTGACGAAACATGACCTTCTCCTTAAGAAAGCCTCACAGGAGCGGCAGAGTTGTCACACAATGCATGATGCGTATGCATTAGAGTGACATGACGACTGAGTTCAATGGCCGAGACCGCCGGTAGGTGAAGAATCGCGGGCCTTGAGCACCGCCGAAAGTGTGACGTGTATTTCTCGCTGGCGAGGAATGTTGGTATAAAGAACGGATTTCAAGAATATCGACTCAGGTCTGCTCGTTTCGCGTGTTCGCAATGTGTACCGAAAGGGTCGGGTCTCTCCCGGACTAACAACCATCGGCAGGGTTTCGGGTACGGTACAAGCACAACCGATCGAACAGCCGAGTATCTTGATCGGTGACCAACCGATATTGGTGAGCTTGAACGAAATCGTGCTGTTTTCCCCAACCGTGACGTCTCCAAAAGATTTGTCCAACTCATCAACCACGAGAGTTTCACCGCGAGAGTACCGAATGAACGTACCAACGGATCCGAAAGTAACCCCGATGGTCAGGAAAAATAAAGCGATCGAAAGACTCACGGCGAATACCGCGCGGCCCACGACTGATAATCTGTTGGTTCTCACCATCGTTGTGGCTTCGGGACACGTACTTGACTGAGTCGTAACGTCGAGATCTTTCTTGCCATGACTCATAGGTTTCTCGCGCAAGAATGAGTGTATCCGTTCTCCAGGCCCTTCACCGCAGATCCTTCACTGTCTCCGATTTGGCATCCCCGGCAACTCCCACTTCGACCGTCGTCCGGAAAACAACGTCCTTCGACGTACCACGGCCTTCAAGAGTCACGCCGAGACTCCCGCGGAACTCCGGTTCCTCGGCGGAATCGAACGCGACCGTGATCTCTTGGGTTTCGTCGGCCTTCAAATCCAGCGACGACGGCAACACCCGTACACATGGGCACGACGTCTCGAACCGGGCGATCCGGATCGGGGTCGTGCCGCGGTTGCGGATCGAGATGGAACCCACGGCCTTGCCCCCCGGCGGCAACTCACCAAGGTTGAGCCGGCCCGGCGTCAATTCGATCGAATTGGCCGACTTTACCGGGGGGAGGAGGATGCGCGGGTGATGACGATGCGGGGACGCACGCCAACGCGCCGAAGAATAACGGCGCGGTGAGGAGGGTATTATTCAGAAGCGTCGTGAAGGGAGACACGACCGGCATCGGGCTCGACCTTTCACGTCAAGACTTCCGACTCTTTACTGAAATTGGAACAGTCATTGCTTATCTTGATCAAGAGAATATCCGCCGTCAATATGATTTTTGGGGAATCCGCGTTATTTTTTGCAGGCCCGGCCCCAAAGCGGCAGCGAGCCGCACGCACCCCAAAGTGAGGATGCGACGGAATCGGCCTTGGCGACGGGCGTCCCTGGAGGTTAAAAACGTTCATGGAGGTCGATCTGATGGCGATGTCGCGGACCCGTGCCCTGGCGATTTTCTGGACGTTTTCAACGTTGGTGCTGCACGCGATCCCCCGGAAGCAAATCGTCGAGATGCCGGGCGGTCAGACGTTCGTGGCGACCGCCTTCCTGGACAAAGTGGCGCATCTGATTTTGTTCGGCGTCCTTGGCTTTCTCTGGCAACTCGGCTTCAGATATCGGGTCTGGACGACCGTGATCCTCGGCCTGACCTACGGGATCGTGCTGGAAATCGGCCAGGAATGGCTGATCGCGGGACGATCGGGGAGTTTCGCCGATTTGTCGGCGGATTTGGTGGGGCTGTTGATCGGGACCGCGATCGCGGCCAGGGGGTCCCGAACCGATGCCGTCCGTCTTTGAGCGTACGAAGGTGTTACTTGTTCGATTTGAGGATGCCCATGATTTTCTGGAAGCGAGTCTGTTGCTCGGCGGTGATCGCGGCGAGGCGGTCGTTGAGCCAGTCGTGGACCACGCCGTCATCTTCGGCCGGGGGTTTTGGCGGACCTTGCGAAGGCACCGAAGGCGACGCGGCGTTGGGCGGCCACGCTTGGGGCCTGGCCGCGAACGGGTTCGGGGTTCCCGGGGCGGAGCCGTTCACGCCTCGGGGGTGATCGGGCTTGGGGTGTGGTCCGTTGGGGGGGGGTGCCGGTCTCTGGGGGGGCGGCCAGACGTTCCCCTGCCAGGGGGCGATGGCCTGCGGGGGCGTCGGCGCCTGGGGTTGTTGCGGCGGGGCAACGGCCATCTGGGCCTTGATCTGCTGGACCTCATCCCCCAGTTCGCGGAGCCGGTCGAGTTCCTCGCGGACCAGGCCCATCTGGTCCTTGTGCATGGTGTTGAACATCTGGAGCATCATCATCATCGACGACTGGAACTGGTCGAGCATCTGTTGCTGCATCGTCCCGAAGTGGTTGAGCAGCAGAGACATGCCGGGATCACTGCCGGCCAGTTCGGTGACCCCCGGGGGTCGCGCCGGAGTGAGATACGCGGGGGCGCTCGGCGACTGGGAGGCGGGCGGTCCCCAGGGCCTGGGCGTGGTGGCAGGAAGCCCCGCTCCCGGCGGCGTGGTGTTCCAGACCCCGGTCGCCCCCGAAGGGCTTCTCCCTTGCGTGTGCGAATCGGTGAAGTTCGGCCGGACGACCACCTGGCCGAGCCCGAGCACGTCGTCGCCGGCGAGCGAGGCGAACCGGACCGTCGCCCCGCTGACGGTGATCCCCCCCCTGCCCAGCAGGTCGATCACCCAGAGGCCGCGGGTGGTCCGCAGCAATGCGCAGTGGAGTTTGGAGACGTTCGAGTCGAGCAGCCGGACTTTGCAACGCGGAGAACTACCCACCAGGGCCAGAACCTGACTCATCCGCCAGACCGAGTGTCCCGCGGTCCGGCTCTGGAATTCGAGCGAGACCCTGGGCAGATTCACGGTCTCGGACGACCTCGCCAGCAGCGGGTTCAGCGGCATCCCCTCCTGCCCTATCGGGTTGGCGCGGAACTCGAAACCCGAGTCGGGGTCGTCGTTCGGGTCGGGAACCTGGACCCTCAAGGTATAAGGCCCGATCGTGAGCGCATCGCCCGGGGAGAGCCACCCCGATTCCGCGGCGTTCCCTGCGTAAAAGGTTCCTGAGCGGCTGTCGAGGTCGACGAAGAACAGACGTCCGTCGATGACCTGAAGGTAGGCATGGCGGCGGCTGACGAGGTCGTGATCGAGAAGCAGATCGGCGCGTTCGTCGCGGCCGATGATCACGAACGGCTGGGGATAGGACCGCCGTTCGATGCCGTAGTGGCCCGGTCCCTCGATCTCGAGCACCAAAGGGGCCTGCGCCCCGCACGCCGACAGGAACGAATCCATGGGGTTCCGCGGCGATCCGCCGTTCTCCTTTTGACAACGAAGCGACGAGACTTTACGAAAAACCTCGGCCAAACCGCTCGGCCTGGCGGCTTGCGCACGGCCGTCTGGACGTCGGTCGTTGATCGGATGGGTCCGCGCCGCCCTCCATGTGAGAGTGTAACCCAGCGCGGGTTCGAAGGGAACGTTATCTCCGAGGCAGGGTCCGCCAACGGATTCCGGCGGATGAACGCGGCGGATGCGGAACGACCGCGCCGGACGAAGTTCTCCCGGCCTTCGATTCCTTGGAGGAAAGGAGCTCGCTCCCCCTTTCAAACGCTCCAGGCGCACCTTCCACCC
>JAYUFP010000060.1:0-22670 GCA_043738665.1 Isosphaeraceae bacterium | reverse complement strand
CCCAGAAGGAGGCAGAATCGGCCAATCAAGGCGATCCGCGAAACGAAGCCACCATCAGGGCGAAAGCGAGTTCAAACCCTTTGCATCCAGGGAGTTGCGTCTCGATTAACAGGGCCGATTATGAAGTGGCGGACGTGAGCGACGGCAATCTGCTGCTGATCCCATTCGTCCCGACGCTCTACACCCCGACCAACGAGCCCGCGGAAGCGTCTGAACACGACGTCTGAGCGTCGATATCAGGGGTATTTGATGGATTTTCGGGCCTTCTCAAGGGGTCGAGGTGGAAAGTGCGCCCTGACCGTTTGAAAGCGGGAGCGAGCTCCGGCACCCCAAGGAATCGAAGTTCGGGAGACCTTCGCCCGGCGCGGTCGATCCGCGTCCGCCGCGGTCATCCGCCGGAATCGGTTGGCGGACCCCTCTCAACCTTCGATTCGCCTCTCTTCCGGACCAAAGAATCGGATCGTAGATCGTGAGAATCTCCTCTGTTTGCTCTTGCAACCCTC
Organism: Isosphaeraceae bacterium; assembly: GCA_043738665.1. Classification (GTDB taxonomy): domain Bacteria; phylum Planctomycetota; class Planctomycetia; order Isosphaerales; family Isosphaeraceae; genus JAYUFP01. The sequence goes on along the minus strand of JAYUFP010000060.1, from coordinate 22,167 downwards.
CGCATCCTTCCCGATAATCGCCCGATGCGCGGTCCGTGGTTGGGCCGCATTTTGGTTTTTTGGAAGTGGTTCGGGACGTGGCGTCTTCGGGGTCGGAACCCCGGGAGCCCGCTCGGCCGAAGGTTTCGCTCCTCGATGACCCCGGTCCGTCTGGCCGGGGTCGGGCAAAAGGCGACTTATGGCGGACGCGGTAAAAATCCAGGTCGAGACGCGAGACCCCGGTAAGAACAAGGGCACGGGCTCGCGGGTCTCCCGCAAATTGCGCAAGCAAGGGCGAATCCCGGCCATCATCTACGGGCACAAGCAGGCCCCGGTGCCGATCGCGATCGGGCGAGACGCCGTTTGGGAGATGATCAAGAAGTCGACCCACCTCGCCGAGCTGAACCTCGGCACGACGACCGAGACGGTCCTCGTCCGAGACGTCCAGTGGGACCACCTCGGCAAGGAAATCATCCACCTCGACTTCGCCCGCGTGAACGTGGACGAATCGATCGAGACCGACGTCCGGCTCGACTTCCGCGGTATCGCGAAGGGTACGGCCGACGGCGGCTCGCTCGAAGTCATCGTTCACGAACTCCGCGTGACCTGCCGGGCGAACGCGATCCCCGATTCCCTTAAGGTCGACATCAGCAACATCGGCCTCGACGAGGGGATTCACGTCAAGGATCTGACGCTTCCCGCGGGCGTGACCGTCGATGCCGACCCCGAACTGCTTTTGATCCACGTCGTCACCCGCGCCGCGGCCCCCGAAGCCGCGCCGGGCGAAGGCGAAGGCCCGAGCCAGCCCGAAGTCATCAAGCCCGAACGCAAGGAGAAGGAGGAGTAAGCGGCCAAGGCGACCTCGGAACGGACCACGGCCCCCTCGGGTGACGGTGCAAACCCGTGGCCCGCTTTCGGGTTCGTGGTCAGACCCGGCGGGTCGTTGCAATGGGCCGCGGTAGGACGCCATGAAACTGGTCGTGGGCCTGGGCAACCCGGGCAGCAAGTATGAATGGACCCGACATAACGTCGGCTTCGAGATCGTCGATCGGCTCGCGGCGGGCGGCTCCGGTGCTTCCTTTCAACGTAAATTTGACGGTCTCTTCGCCGAGGCCCAGGTCGATTTTCAGCGTGTCTTGCTTCTGAAGCCGCAGACGTTCATGAACCTCAGCGGCCGGAGCGTGGCGCAGGTCCTTCGGTTCTACAAGATCGAGGTCGCCGACCTGTTGGTGATTTGCGACGACCTGAATCTCCCGCTCGGTAAACTCCGGATTCGTGGCGGCGGATCGGACGGGGGCCAGAAAGGCCTCCGGGACATCACCGCCCAGATCGGCACCGACGCCTACGCGAGGCTCCGCGTGGGGATCGGCGACCGTGCCGAGATCGACGCCTCCGACTTTGTCCTGAGCCGGTTCCGCCCGACCGAACGTGCGGTCATGGACGACTCCATGATCCTCGCCTCGCAGGCCGTCGCCGTCTGGGTCGCCCAGGGCTTGCCGGCCGCGATGAATCGGTTCAACGGGCCGTCCGACAAGGACAAAGACAAGGGATCTTGAAATAACCCGGATGCCGGCAGAAATCACTTTGATCAAGAGCACCGTCGAAATCGACTCGCTCGCCCCATCACCGCGGAGGAGAACGCCTTGCCAGTCAGCACTTATGAAGCCATGTTCCTGCTGGACAGTACCAAGGTCGCCGTTTCCTGGGACGACTCGGTCAAGCAGGTCCACGACATCCTCGCCAAGCACAAGTCGGAGATTGTCGCCAGCCGCCAGTGGGACGAGCGCCGGCTCGCGTACGCCGTCGACGGTCACAAGAAGGGGACTTACCTCCTCACCTACTTCAAGACCGAGGGCGCGAACCTGAAGGAGATCACCGCCGACTGCCACCTCAGCGACGTGATCCTTCGTGAGCTGATTCTCAAGGTTCACCCCAAGCTGGTCGACCACCTGGTCAATCAGTCGATGAACTCGACGCCGGGCGTTGACGAAGACGAAGGCCCCCGCCGCGAAGAAGAGGAAGAACGCCCCCGGCGCCGCCGTCGTGACGAGTGAACCACTCCCGGAACTGACGCGGTGGGGATGATTCTGTTCGCCACTTGAGCGCGTGACGTGATTCTGCTAATCTGTTCGAACTAGGGAACGCCCGTTTACGCCCCGAGTCGCTGACCCACCACCCTGCAACGCTCCGGGGAGGGACCTGGCAATGGCCGATCTCAACAAAGTGTTTTTGATGGGTAACTTGACGTTCGACCCCGAACTTCGACATACCGCCGGCGGCATGGCCGTCACGGAACTCAGGTTGGCGAGCAGTCGAAGCTGGACCGGCAAGGACGGCGAACGCAAGGAAGAAACTCTCTTCATTGATGTGACCGTCTGGGACCGCCAGGCCGAAACCTGCTGTCAATATTTGAAGAAGGGGAGCTCGATCCACGTCGAAGGCTCCCTCAAGTTGGATAGCTGGGACGACAAGACCACTGGGGAAAAGCGTTCAAAAATCAAGGTGGTCGCCGACCGCGTCCAGTTCCTCGACCGTCGGGAATCGTCCGGAGGGGGCGGCACCGAGGACGCTTACGGCGGATCATCGTCGCGCGAATCGGCTCCTCGCCGCGCCGGCGGTTCGACCATGGAACCGCGGGGGACCGGCAACGGCCCCGCGCGGAGTTTTTCCGCGCCCTCCGGCGGCAGCGCCCCGGCACCTCGTCGAGCCCCTGACCCCGAACCGGCCGGTGACGACGACGAGGACATCCCGTTCTAAATTCAGCCAAACCTGCGGATTTCAAACGTTTCGACCCTGAATGATCGTACCTCCGGCGGACCGACGTCCTTATTCGCCCATCGCGACACGAGTCGAGTCTCCATAGCCCAGTCCAGGAGTGAGTGCAACATGGCCAAGATGACCGACAAGAAACCGGCCAAGGCCAAGCCGAAGGCGAAGAAGCTCTCGACGAAGGCGAAGGCCGCCGCCGCGAAGGCCGCCGCCATCGCGGCTCCCGTCGCCGTCCGCCAACCCGGCGTCGAACGCCGCAGGAATCATCCGACCCGCGCCAAAGACGGGCACATGCAGATCCTGATGACCCAGGCGGTCCCCTTCGTCGGCCAGGCTGGAGAGCTCGTCAAGGTCAAGCCCGGCTTCGCACGTAACTACCTGCTCCCGCAGGGCCTTGCGACCTTCGCGACGCCGCACAACCTGCGGATCGTCGAAAAACACAAGGAGCGAGTCAAGCAGCTTGAACAGGCCCGTCGCGCCGACCTCGTCAACCTCGCCCATGTGATCGCCAACAAGCCGATCACCATCGAGGCGAATGCCAACGCCGAGGGGCACCTCTACGGGTCGGTGAACGCCGACCAGATCGCCATCGCACTCAAGTCGGATAACTTCGAGATCACGGCGGAAAATGTCAAGATCGAGGGCCCGCTCAAGGAGCTCGGCCTTTACACGATCAAGCTCCACCTCGGGCAGGACGTCGAGACCGAGGTCAAGCTCTGGGTCGTCCCGACCCACACCGAGGAAGTCGCGAGCTGACCCGAACCGCGACCCTGCTCGAAATTCCTGGCCGATGACCGAACCCGTTCGGTCATCGGCCGTTCGCGTTTGACCCCGGCCGGCGGACCCTGTCCACCCGCGTCCGTATGGGTGGATCGACGGGTTTTTCGTGTAGTCATTCCACCCGTTCGCCGATACGATTGTTCAGGAACTTGAACTCTCCGCGCACTCGCGCGCGCTTCCAAAGATTTCCAAATTTCGGGACTTTCTCAAGTTTCCGAAACGGATCGCAAGGAGTTCGCTCGAACATGGCCGGTCTGAGCAATGGAAACGGTTACGGGCATGGTCCAGGGAATGGATCCGCCTCATCCAACGGCGGCGGCCGTTCGGGCTCCGGCAAAGGCGACGGCACGTCCGGCCTCGGCGACCGGCTCCCTCCCCAGAATATCGAGGCCGAGCAGGGAGTCCTCGGCAGCCTTCTGCTCGAAAACGACTTCCTGCACGAGGTCGCCACCTTCCTCAGAGTCGAGGATTTCTATCGCGACTCTCACCAGATCATTTATCGGGCGATCATCGACCTTTACGACTTGGGTAAAGCGATCGACGCGATCACGCTTTCCGATGAGTTGATCCGTCGCGACCAGTACGCGCAGATCGGCGGCGAGGAAACCCTCCGCCAGATCATCGACGGCACCCCGAACGCCGCCAACGCCGTTTACTACGCCCAGATCGTCCGCCAGAAGTCGATCAGCCGCCAACTCATCGAGGCCGCCAACGAGATCCATCGGGACGGTTATTCGAACATATTCACGTCCGACCAGCTCTTGGAATCGGCGGAAAGGCGCATATTCGCCATCGCCGAGGACCAGACCAAAGGGGATACGGTCGAGCTCAAGGACGTCGTGCTGAAGGCGATGGACCGGATCATCGCCCGTTCCGAGTCGAAGCACCCCGTCACCGGCGTCGGCACCGGGTTCTATGAACTCGACGACATGACCGGCGGGTTCCAGCCCGAACAGCTCATCATCGTCGCCGCGCGTCCGAGCATGGGGAAAACCGCCTTCGCCCTCAACATCTGCGACCACGCGGCCGTCGACCTGAAAACCACCGCGCTGTTTGTCAGCCTCGAAATGGGCCAGCTTGAACTGGCCGAGCGCTTGATCTGCGCCCGCTCCAAGGTCGACGGCCACAAGCTCCGGACCGGCCAGAACATGGGAACTCGCGAGATCTCTCAGCTCAGCAAGGGCTTTGAAGAATTCCGGAGCGCCTCGCTCTTCATCGACGACACGCCGTCGCGAAACATGCTCCAGATCACGGCGAACGCCCGCCGGCTCAAGATGCGATCGAATCTTGGGATGATCATGGTCGATTACATCCAGCTCGTCGACAGCGACGAGTCCCGCGACAGCCGCCAGGAGCAAATCGCCAAGATCAGCCGCCGTTTGAAGGCGCTGGCTCGCGAGCTGGAAGTGCCGGTCGTCGCCCTCTCTCAGCTCAACCGTGCCGTCGAGAACCGCGAGGACCGGCGCCCCCGAATGGCCGACCTCCGCGAGTCGGGAGCCATCGAACAGGACGCCGACGTCGTCCTGCTCCTCCACCGGCCCGACTACTACGACCCCAACGACCAGCCGGGGGTCGCCGAACTGATCATCGCCAAGAACCGAAACGGCGCGACAGGCTCGTGCAAGCTCACCTTCCTGAAGAATTACACCCGCTTCGAGAATTACTCAAGCATCGCCGAACCCCCAATTGATTCCGGGGCGTTTTGACGGGAGAGAAAACGCACGAACCGAGGATGACGCAGATGAAGAAGAGAATGCGACGGCGGGACGCCGATCGTTTTCCAATCTCGTTTTCTTTATCGCTGTTCATCGGCGTCATCCGCGGTTAATTCCTCCCCCTTCATAATCCCTCGACCTCAATCTGCGGGATGACCGCATTCACCGACCGGCGTTTGAGGGCGCTGAGATCCGCCTCGTCGCCCGGCTTCATAATGTCGAGTCTGGGGGAGCGGTCGTCGGGGTCCGGCCCCAGAACACACGCCACTGCGTAGGACTTACCGATCACCGTCATCCGGCGGTGCTTCACACTCACTTCAAGGGCCGTCTCCTCATCGATTCCAAGGCCGATCAAGTCCGGGTGGTCTTCGAGCACTCCCAGGAGTCGCTTCATCCGGTTCCGCTTGAGGAAATGTTGATCGATCACCACGCCGGGGAGCAGGTCGAAACCTTGCTCGACAACCGCCACGTCGCGGCCTTTCGAGATCATCACCCGCGACATGATCCCCGCCCCCGCCGACGTGCCGCCGACCACGCCGCCTCGCCCGAGCAAACCCTGAAGCTCGCGTTCGACTTCGGTCCCTACGTAGGCCGTGGAGAGCCAGGACTGCAAGCCGCCGTTGATCCAGACCCCCGTCGCCTCGCGGAGGGGGCTTACGAAGTCTTCGTCGTTCGCCCTGACGCGATCCCGGGTGTGGAGCACTTGGGCCGAAGCGACGCCGCGGGCCTTCCACGAGTCGAGCGTATGAACGATCCCCGGTTCGTCGGCCGCGTCGCCCGCCGCGGTGGGGATCACCACGATCTTCGCCCGACGACCCCCCGCCAACTCGACGAACCGGTCGCGGATCTCGTCGGGAACCCGCCCGCCGCCGCAGATCAAAAGCGTTCCGCCGCGCTTCGGGTATCGCTCCATCAGCGTCGGACGCGAGCCGGGTTGGGCGACCCTCGCCATCAACGCGAGACTCGTACCCAGGTGTGCCACAACGCTGAGACCAGTCACGATGGCCGTGTACAAAACGTAACGCAGCTTCCCGGACGTTCGTAAACGTTTGACACCGGTGCCTCTCGACGGGAAGATCCCCATCCGACGCCTCCCTCACGAGTTTCTTGAAACGTAGAGTCGCTCGCCAACGTGGACGCGAGCGTCTATCCGGGCTCATACAAGAAATGACGGATATCTGACATCCGTAGTAGGATTGTAGGAAGGGAAATCCTCGGACACAAGTCCGATTCTTTGGAATTCCGCCGGGTTGAAATCTACCGTGTCAGCGATTGCCAAGCATCGACGCGGACGCCGGACTCGCCTCGCGTCGCCAGGTCCGCGAGGACGCGCCCGATCAGGCAGGAGAACTTGAACCCGTGGCCGCTACACGGGCTGGCGATGAGCACGTCCGTCCGGCCTGGCAGCGGGCCGACGTGGAACTGTTCGTCCGGGGCGACGGTGTAGAAGCATGTCTCCGTCCGTTCGATGTGCGCCTCGGCAAGTGCGGGCAGGACTTTCCAGAGGAACGAACGGACGGTCGAGCGGTATTCGTTGGCGACCTGGGTCTCATGCCGGTCGGGGTCGGCCTCGGGACCGAAGTGGCGGGCGACTTTCACGCCAAGGTTCTCGATGGTCGGCATGCCGTAGTAGGCGTCTGTGTCGTCGAACCCTTTGTATATGAAGACTGGGAGCCGACCCGGAGTGTAGGCGACGGGGTCGGGCGGCTGGACGTAAAGCACTTGCTGGCGCGTTGTTTGCAACGGAACAGGGAAGTTCGGAAGGAGGCGGGGCAGCCAGGGGCCCGCGGCCACGATCAGGCGATCGGCGACGATCCGCCCCAAGTCGGTTTCGAGCGTCGGTTTCTCGCCATCAAGGTCGATTCGTCGAACCGGGCAGTTTTCGAGGATGACGGTCTGATCGCCTCCGTAGTGGCGGGCAAGGGCGATCTCGGCTTTGAGGATTCGTTCGGCGGCGAGCATTCCGGCATCGGGTTCGAAGACGACCTCGGCGTCGTCGGCGACGCCGAAGACGGGGATCGCCTGGCGGAGTTCGGTCCCGGTCATTCGCCGGTGCGGAATTGCCATCGCGAGCAGGTTCTCGGTCACGCTGTCGACGTATCCAACCCCCGAAGGACTGATCGAGACCCCGCCGGTCCGGAGAAAAAGCGGCTGCCCGGCGTCGGCCTCCAGTTGCTTCCAGGCCCGAAACGCGTCGGGCATGAGCTTGGCGTAGGCCGGGTCGGCATAAGAATGCCGAGTGATCCGCGCCGCCCCGTGCGAGCTGCCGCGATTATGCCCGAGCGAGAACTGCTCGACCAGAACCACCGGTTCCCGACGCTTCGCCAGATGATAGGCCGTCGCCGCGCCGACCGCCCCCGCACCCAGAATCACATAGCGAGCGTGCCGAATTTCCATTCAGAAGGCCTTTACCAAATGAGAGATACGGCGACGACGGGTCGAGCTTGGCTTCGTTCCGCAAACCGACCCAAATCCCGAACCGTGTCGCAAAAACCTTCAAAAATGGCTTTGTTCGGGGAATGATTCCATCTTCCACAAACCGCCGACTCTCGGCAAATGTTAAACATCGGCTTCGTTCGGGAGAGAACACGAGCCGCGTGACGGGGCAATTGTCCGAATTCAATAGGACTCATTGTGCAAACCAAGTTGACGCAAGACAATGACTGAGCCGCAATCGCGGACACAAGCAACGGGCGATCGAGAGTGGCGTCCTCAAGGACGCGAGCACCCTTCATCAATCATCGTTGGGAGCGGCGAGTTCGTCCTGAATTTCGACGAGACTCATTCGGAACCCCACGTTGCCGCCGCGTTCAGGATGTCGGTCCATCGCCTTCCGGTCCGACATTCTCCCAGAGCCGGTCCACGGTGCCCTCGAAGTGCGGAAGGAGAGGACTCACGATCAACTTGTCGCCTTGGTAGGCATTGGCTGCCCAGGAAGGGGCTTCGACCGTCGTTTGACGCACGTAGACGGTCACTTGCTCGTGTTCAGGGTCAACGATCCAGTATTCGCGGACTCCAAACGCCAGGTATTCTTCGAGCTTTTCCTCGTAGTCGCGTTTCCGAGCTTTCCTCCCCGGAGAAACGACTTCCACGACCAGCGAGGGGCGACGACGTCCACGCGCGTCGCGAGCATCGTCCTGAAACACGATGCCCAAGTCGGGGTGTCGGTCCGAATCGAGAACGGGAATGATCAGGCGGATATCGCTGCCGTGACCGATGCGGAGGATCAGGCCGGGGTGAAGACGACGGTATTCCGCAATGGCCTCGTGAAGGTTATCCACGATCTGCCCGTGCGAATCCCCCGGAATTTCAACCACGTCGAGTACTCCCCGAGCCAGTTCATAGAGATAACCCGGAGCCTCCTCCGCTTCGCGAAACTCGTCGAGCGTCATCGTCCGGCCGATGTCGGCGGGGCCGATTTGGATTTTTGTGGCGGGCATGGGAGGGAGCCTCATTGAAATCGGCTGAAGAAACGCCACGACGACACCAATCGACTTCAGACTTCATGCTTCAGAACGCAGTCGTGCCTCAATATCGGGGGAGGGATGGAAAGTGAAGCCCTTCCCCCGTTGTTTCTTTATCAAAAGCTTCCTACGGACAAGATCCAACAAGTCTGTTCTAGATGTTTCATACACGACATTATGACTATTTTGATGCGATTCGTTTGTATAAGCATGCCCGGGATGACGGAGGGCGTGGCCGACGAGGGCTCGCTGCCGGTGATTCAAGGATTCCATCCCCTTCAAGTCTTTTTCGAGAGCCCGTAAGCGGGCGGTTCGATCTTCTAAGAATCGATATAAGTCTTGAATGCTCCGCCTGACAACTTCGATGTGATAAACCAGGAAATAGGTGAGATCATTTTCATCGGTCTCGGTTAACAGGAACGCACGGCCGTACTGATGAGGCCCCTTCAGGATGATCCGCGAAACGGAGACGTATTCGAAGAGCCAGTACCCGTTGCGCAGCATCGACCAGTAGAACAACGCTCGGGCGGTTCGGCCGTTGCCGTCGATGAAGGGGTGGTCGTAGGCCAGCCAGAAATGCAGGATCATGGAACGGATGGCCGGATGCACGAATCCGACGGGAGTTTTCGCGTTGGCGAACTCGCACATCGCGTCAACCCGTGCTGCCAACTCCGTTGCGGACGGAGGTTCGTGATAGATCTCCCCAAACTCGTCCCCGACGATCTTGTACTCGGCATCCGTCCTTAATCGCCCTGCCGCCGATGGATCTTCAAGGGTCCCTTCCGTGATGAGCCGATGGATTTCGAAAAGAAGTTGCGGGCTCAGCGGTTCGTCCTTGATCTCCAAGATCCGGAGCATTGTGCGATAATTGTTTAAGATCATCCGCTCGCTCTGGTCGGACGGGGGCCGCCCCTGTCGGATCATCTCCTTCGCGACTTCGCGCGTCGTCGCGGCCCCTTCAAGCTGGCTGGAAGTGATCGCCTCCTCCATCAAGGATCGAACGAGGTAAAAGCTCTTCAATTCGGAATTGACGATCGCCTCTGACGACCCCACCATACCTTTTGCGGAAGAATCGAGGTCGGGTAACGCTTCAGCCAAAATATCCGCCAGTACAAAAGAAAATCCGCTGCCGTCTTTATCTCGTAACGCAACACCTTTTCGTTGACTCATCCTCGCGAACTTAAGTCCGCACCACCACTGGTCATGAGTCAAACCATCGGGGGGGGTGCGGTGCCTTAGATCGTCCCAATGCAAATATTTGCCGTCCACCATTGATCCGTTTACCGACGACATGATTTTCATTAGCATCGCGGGCTCGGAAACGGAATTCTCTACGATTTTTCGCCAGTTTAGTGGACGTTTAGGCACTTTCACGGCGAGCCTCCTCTCGGTATCTGCGAGATACTAATTTGCTACTAATTTGTACTAATTTAGTATACCCACCATAAGTCTTTCCGTTGACGGAATTTCCAGTTAATTAACTCGCGAGTCGTTCCACGAACCAATGACTTTGTTTCCAAGCGAGCCAATGATTGGCCATCGAAGGGAGCTACCCGGAGAAGATCACCACCCAGCCATCGTCTCGGGACAGACGCTGGCGACAGCGTAACGACCAGGGTCATCCGGTCGATGACGCCGAACGGCCGGCTGCGTCGCCTTGGCCTCGGACACCTTGAAATCGACGGGGCCCGAATCATCATCGGGGGCTGCGCAAGCTTATGAACGCGATAGGCGGCACTCCCGACTCAAGCGATCTGAGAGGCTATCCGAGATGCAACTATTGCAGCGTAACGAGTTACGCGATATTCGAGTGCGCTGATGCGATCGGATTTCCCTTATTTTCCAGGTGCGACCCGTTCAGATCAGCGTCTTCGAATGTGACGTAAGTCGAAGTCAGTCAACAGATACATTTCCGGACAGACTCCGAGCCACGGTCCACCAATCAGGCGGCAGTTGTGGCAACTCGCTCCCCTTCACATCGCTCACGGGTTCCATGTTCAGGGTCGTGAAGCGGATCGGTTGCCCGCAACCGGGACAATGACCGACGAACCCGCGCCCGTCCCACCAGGCTTTGACCAACGGCTTGTAGATCCCTTCCGGGTCGCCGTGGAGTTCGAGCTTGAAGTCGATCCATTCCATTTTCTGACTGCAACCGGGATGCGGGCAGTTCGGGGTGTCATAGTGGACGTGTGGAGAGGCCATGGCGCGAAGTCCGCCCTCTCGGTAGAAACGGTCGTGTTCGATCATTTCCTCGGGAGAAAGCGTCGAGGCTTTCAACATGGAGGCCTCCGAGACGAAGGAGGGTCAGGATAAAAGAAACGAGCCCGGCTCGCTCCATTATAGAGTCGAACCGGGCTCGTGATCGATCCGAAAGAAGTCTTCGCTCAGATCCGCTTCTTCTCAAGCTGCATATTGAGCCCGAGGCCGCGGATCTCGTTCGTCAACACGTCGAAGCTCGCCGGAGTTCCGGCTTCGAGGGTGTTCTCGCCCTTGACCATGCTCTCGTAAATCTTCGTTCGCCCTTCAACGTCGTCGGACTTGACGGTGAGGAGCTCCTGCAAGATGTAGGCGGCGCCGTAGGCTTCCAGGGCCCACACTTCCATCTCGCCGAACCTCTGGCCGCCGAACCTCGCCTTTCCTCCCAGCGGCTGCTGGGTGATGAGGCTGTACGGGCCGGTGGCTCGGGCGTGGATCTTGTCATCGACAAGGTGGTGGAGCTTGAGCATGTAGATGTAGCCCACCGTCACCTTCTGGTCGAACGGCTCGCCGGTGCGGCCGTCGTAAAGCTGGGCTTTGCCGTTCTTGGGGAGGCCGGCGGCGATGAGGCATTCGTGGATCGTGTCCTCGCTCGCCCCGTCGAACACCGGGCAGATCGCCTTGAACCCGAGCTTGGCCGCGGCCCAGCCCAGGTGGGTCTCAAGAATCTGTCCCACGTTCATACGGCTCGGCACGCCCAGGGGGTTGAGCATGATCTCGGCGGTGGTGCCGTCGGCCAGGAACGGCATGTCCTCCTCAGGGAGGATCTTGGCGATGACGCCTTTGTTGCCGTGCCGCCCGGCCATCTTGTCGCCGACGGAGATCACCCGCTTGGTCGCGATGTAGATCTTGACCATCTGCAAGACGCCCGAAGGGAGCTCGTCGCCACGCTTCAGACTGTTGAGCTTGCGATCCTTCTCGTCGCGGAGCGCCTCGACCCGCGGGCCGTACTGGCGGACGACTTTGCGGGCCTCCTCGGTCTTTTCGGGACTGCGGAGGTCGAGGGTTTCGAGGCGGAAGCGTTCGGACTCGTCGGCCAGGGCTTTCGGATCCTTGTCGCGTCCCAGGGGCTTGCCCGTGTTCGGGTCCATGACCGGGCCGCCGACGGCCTCTTCAAGCCCTTTGATCAGTTGCTTGTACTCGTCGGCGATCCGGACGTTCTCGACGCCCTCGGTGTCCTTCAGCTCTTTCTCGAACTGCTTGCGTTCGTCTTCGCTGAGGCTCATCCGGCGGCTGAATCGCTGGGTGTTGATGACGATGCCTTCGACCCCCGAGGGGACCTCAAGCGAGTCATTCTTCACGTCTTCACCCGCTCGGCCGAAGATCGCGTGGAGCAGTTTTTCTTCGGGGGTCAGCTCGGACTTCGACTTGGGAGCGACCTTGCCCACGAGGATGTCGCCGGGCTTGACGTAGGTGCCGATCCGGACGATGCCGTTCTCGTCGAGGTTCCGCAGGGCTTTCTCGGAGACGTTGGGGATGTCCCTGGTGAACTCCTCGCGCCCGAGCTTGGTCTCGCGGATCTCGATCTCGAATTCTTCGATGTGGATCGAGGTGTAGACGTCCTGCTTCACCAGCTTTTCGCTGATGATGATGGCGTCTTCGAAGTTGTAGCCGTCCCACGCCATGAAGCCGACGAGGACGTTTCGGCCCAGGGCGAGTTCGCCCTTGTAGGTGCTGGCGCCGTCGGCCAGGATCTCACCTTTCTTGACCTTTTGACCGACCTCGACGACCGGCTTCTGGTTCAGGCAGGTGCGCTCATTCAGGCCGACGTATTTGCGGAGCTTGTAGATGTTGGTGTGATCAATGATGATCCGCGTGCTGTCGACGTAGGTGATCGTGCCGTCCTGCTGGGCCTTGACGATCATCCCCGAGTTCATCGCGACGGCCACTTCCAGGCCGGTGGCGACGATCGGCGGCTCCGCGACCAGGAGCGGCACCGCCTGGCGCTGCATGTTCGAACCCATCAACGCCCGGTTGGCGTCGTCGTGTTCGAGGAACGGGATCAGGCCCGCCGACACGCCGACCATCTGCTTCGGCGAAATGTCCATGTACTGGACCTGGTCGACCGGAATCAGGTGGAAGTCGGTCTGGTAGCGGGCGATGACCTGAGGGCCGGTCAGCTTGCCTTTTTCGTCCATGTCGGCGTCGGCGGGAGCGAGGTAGGCCTCGCTTTCCTCGTCGGCACGCATCCAGACAACCTTATCGGTGCGGTGGCCGTGCTTGATCTGGCGGTAGGGGGTCACGAGGAACCCGTACTCGTCGACGCCGCCGTAGATCCCCAAGCTGCTGATCAAGCCGATGTTCGTCCCTTCGGGAGTCTCGATCGGGCAGATCCGGCCGTAGTGGGAAATGTGGACGTCACGAACTTCGAACCCGGCACGCTTCCGGTTCAAACCGCCGGGGCCGAGGGCGGAGAGCCTTCGCTCGTGGGTGAGTTGGGCCAGGGGGTTGGTCTGGTCGACGACCTGCGACAACTCGCCGCGGCCGAAGAAATACTCGATCGCCGCGCTGATGCTTTTGGGGTTGATCAGCGACCTCGGGGTCATGTCCTCGGCGTCTTTCAAGCTCATCCGCTCCTGGACGGTGCGGCGGAGCTTGAGGAAGCCTTTGCGGAGCTCGTCGGCGGCGAGCTCGTCGATCGTCCGGAGGCGGCGGTTGCCGAGGTGGTCAATGTCATCGACATGCACCTTGGGGTCGTTCCCCTTGCGGAGCCGGAGGATGTAGCGGATCGCGTTGACGTAGTCATCCTTGTCCAGGGTCATCTGGTCTTCGGGGATCGACTGACTGAACTTCCGGTTGATCCGGAACCGGCCGACCTTGCCGAGGCGGTAGCGGTTGGTGTCGAAGAACTTCTCGTGGAACAGTTCTCGCGCTTTTTCGAGCTGCGGCGGGTTGCCCGGCCGGAGCCGCTGATAGATCCGCAGCAGGGCGCTTTCGTGGTCGGTCGTCGGGTCTTCCTGGAGCGACTGAAGGATCAACGGATCCTTGGTGTCGACCAGGACGAGGATGTCTCCGATGTGGGCGTCGGCGATGACCTGGGCGGTGGTCTTTGAGAACGTCGTTCCGCTCTCGATCAGGACTTCGCCGGTGTTGGGGTCGACGACGTCTCCGCAGGCGATCCGGCCTTCGAGCTTCGCGGCCGATTCCGATTTGCCGGTGGGGATGCTCTCGGTCTCGTAGAAGGCCGAGAGGATCGCGTCGTCGGACGAGAACATCGGACTCATGGCGCGGAGCAGTGTCATCGACGAGAACTTGCCCGACTGGTCGATCCGGACGCCCAGGGTGTCCTTCTTGGTGACCTGGAGCTCGATCCAGCTTCCGCGTTCGGGGATGACTCGGCAGGCGTGGAGCTTGCGGTCGCCGGCCTCGATGTCAACGACGAAGTCGACACCCGGGCTGCGGTGGAGCTGGCTGACGACGACGCGCTCGGCGCCGTTGATGATGAATTCGCCGCCGCCGATCATGATCGGCATGTCGCCGAGGTAGACTGATTCCTCGATCGCGGTTTCGCCCTTGTTAAGGCGGAGCCAGACGTGAAGGGGGCGGCCGTAGGTCAGGCGGAGCTGGCGGCACTCGTCGGGTTCGTAGCGCGGCTTGCCCAGGTCGAACTTGATGTATTCGAGGGTGAGCGTCTGGTCGTAGCTCTTGATCGGGAAGATTTCGCGGAAGACGCCTTCCAGGCCGGAATCGGTCCGGGCTTCGGTGGCGACGTCCGCCTGGAGGAACCGGTCGTAGCTTCGGGTCTGGATTTCGGTGAGGTCGGGGACGTCAAAGACGTCGTAAATCTTACCGAAGTTCCGCTGGACCGGGGGGTAGATTCGCCGCACTGTGCTCGATGTGGGCATTTCGTCGCGCTCCTGTAGGGGCGTTGCGATGCGGTTGCGTTGCGTCGCGGTTGCAGAGGGTGGGCGGCGTCGTTCGCGTGTCGCAGGTTGAAGCGTCACGCGTCCGAAACGGTCTTCAACGGGGTCAGGTCGGCGGCTTCCGGCCGCGCCACCCGCGCGCCCAGACACCCCGGGCCAGGCCTGGGGGCCGGCTCCGGGGCGGTCGGAGTCATCTCATCCTTGGCGGCAACTGGGCTCGATCCATCAATAAAGTTGAAAAAAGTCCAGCGCCCGGGGAACTGTTCGGGACGATTGACGGCGGATGCCGGATGAGGAATTCGATCCGTCATCCGTCATCGGCCGTCCGTCATTGATACCGGGGTCACTTGATCTTGACCGTCGCCCCGGCTTCTTCCAGCTCTTTCTTGAGCTTGGCGGCGTCGTCCTTGGAGACGCCCGTCTTGACTTCCTTCGGGGCGGCCTCGACGAGGTCTTTGGCTTCCTTGAGGCCCAGGGCCGTGGCGGCTCGGACGACCTTGATGACGTTGATCTTGTTCGGCCCGATGGCTTCGAGGAAGACGTCGAACTCGGTCTGCTCGGCCTTGACTTCGGCCACGGCGGCTGGACCCGCGGGGCCGGCGACGACCGCGGCGGCGGCCGGCTTGATCCCGTGGACGACTTCGAGGTAGTCGCCCAGCGACTTGGCTTCGAGGACCGTCAGCTTGACGATCGTGTCGCCGAGGTGCTTGATGTTGTCGGCGAACGTGGTCATTTCGGCAGTGGACATCGCGTATCCGGTCCTTTCTGACACCGTCGCGGGCGAGCCTCGCACGCGACTGATGGGTGATCCGAGTGATTAAACGAGTAATGCGGTCTTGTCTTCGGGTCGAATTCGATCAAGAGGCCGGGGCTTCGGCCTCGGGCGCGGCTTCGGCGGCGCTTTCGCCTTCGGCCTCCGGTTCGGCGGCGGGTGCCCCCTCGGAAAGCGTCTTGAGCTGTCCCATCAGACCGCTTGCGGGTGACCCCGCCAGCGAGATGACCCGGTGAACAGGGGCGAGGGCCAGGCCGGCGACGCGGGCGATCAACGCCTCGCGGCTGGGCAGCTTGGTGATTTCCTCGACCTGACCGGGGCCGATGATGACGCCGTCGACGGAGCCCCCTTTGATCTCGGGCTTCTTGAGCGCCTTGACCTGCGCCGAGACTTCCTTGGCGAGTTCGGCGACGCCGTCGCCTCCCCACACGGCCACGCTGGGGCCTTCGAGGTACTTCTCCAGGCCGGCCACCCCCATGTCGGAGAAGACGCGGCGGGCGATCTTGTTCTTCAGGGCGCGGACCTTGATCTTCTTCGCTCGAAGGTCGCGGCGGAAAGCGTATTCCGAGACGGCGTCAAGCCCTTTCAGGTCGAGGATCAGCAGCGAGGTGCTGCCGCCCAGGTCCGTCTTGAGCTGATCCATCATCATTTCTTTGACGTATTTGCTCATAATCGTGTCCGGGACGACGCCCGAGGACCCCCTAATTCGCTACGCCGAGACCCGGATGCCCGGGCTCATTGTGGCGGAGATGGTGATCGAACGGATGTATGTCCCCTTGGCCGCCGCGGGCTTGACCAGCCGCAAGTGGTTCAGGAACGTCGTGATGTTCTCGATGAGCTGCGTCTCGGAGAAGCCGAGCTTCCCCACCGGCGCGGCGACGTTTCCGCCTTTGTCGTTGCGGAACTCGATCTTACCCGCCTTGAACTCCCGGACCGCCGAGGCGATGTCGGTCGTCACGGTGCCGGAGCGCGGCGAGGGCATCAAGCCGCGGGGGCCGAGGACCCGGCCGAGCGGGCCGACCACACCCATCATGTCGGGCGTCGCCAGGGCGACGTCGAAGTCCATGAAACCGCCCTTGACCTTCTGAGCCAGGTCGTCGGCGCCGACGATGTCGGCCCCGGCCGCGGTCGCCTTCTCGGCGTTGTCACCCTGGGCGAAGACCGCGACGCGGACCGTCTTGCCGATGCCGTGGGGCAGGGCAACCGAGCCGCGGACGTTCTGGTCGCTCTGCCTGGGGTCGATTCCGAGGTTCGTCGACACCTCGACGGTCTGATTGAACTTCGTGTTGCCGAACGCCTTCAACTGGCGCACGGCCTCGGCGAGCGGGACCGGGTCGACGGTCACTTTCTCGCGGAGGGCGCGGTAGCGTTTCGATTGAATGGGCAAATTCGCTCTCCTTTCAGGAGGCTGCCGCCAAAAGTCTCCCACCCGCGGGTTTCAACCCCGCGGGGAACGTCTCGGAGCGGGCGGTCGCGCCCGAGACTCCAGTCTTTGCGTCAATAGTCGCCGATGAACCAAGTCCGATGGCCAATGCGACCCGGATCGGTAATCGGCGTTCGGTCCTCAACCTGCTCCGTCATCGGCCATTGGCCATCGGTCATCAACCCTTAATATCGATCCCCATGCTCCGCGCCGTACCCGCGATGATCCGGCAGGCGTGGTCGATGTCTCTGGCGTTGAGGTCTTTGAACTTGGTCTCGGCGATCTTCTTGACCTGCTCGAGCGTGACGGTTCCGACCTTGGTCTTGTTCGGAGTCGGCGAGCCCGACGCGACTCCGGCGGTCTGCTTGAGGAGGATGGCCGCGGGGGGGCTCTTGGTGATGAATTCGAACGAACGATCGGAGTAGATCGTGATCTCGATGGGGATGATGGTCCCCTTCATCTCCTTGGTTCGTTCGTTGAACTGCATCACGAACTGACCGATATTCACCCCGTGCTGGCCGAGCGCCGGGCCGACCGGGGGGGCGGGCGTGGCCTGCCCGCCGGGGCACTGGAGCTTCACCTTCGCCGTCATCACCTTCGCCATCGTCCGTCCGCCTTTATCCCGAGAAGCGAGGATTGAATCTTACCGGGCTGGAATCGTCCAGTCTTCGGTCACCTAGCCGGGCACTCTGCTGAAGTCTCGGTCGTTCCGGGTCACCACCACAAGACCCGCGAGAGAGAGCGATCGCGGCGATCCGTAAGTCCATCGCCTTGAGCTTCAGTCCTGACACTTTTAGGCGGACGACTTCCGCGCCGGCGTGATCGTCGAAATGGACCAAGGAAATCTGATTGTAAAAATCGACGATCGCGGCGAACCGCCTGTAACCCGCAATCAGGTTTCCTGTGCTCCGCGCCTGGTTGATGTAAGAGTGACTTCCGCAAAACTGTTCGTGGACCCTAATAATCGAATAAACAATCTCGCCGGTCCATGCGGCCAGATGTCGGGAAATCGCTGTGTATTCGGGCTCGGCTTTCTGTTGGATCAAACTCGCGTGGTCGGTGTCGATCAAGAACCTCATGGCTCGTCTTCGGGACCATAGGACTCTCGGAACTCTCGCCCAAGACGAATCATTTCAGCGAAGACCGGGTTATCCGCGAACGTGCCGGACATTTGATCGATCCAGTTTGGCGACGCAACTATCGGTGGCTCCGCGGCGATTCTGTCAAAAAATCCTTCGGGGCCGAACAGCGTCTCTCGTGATCCCGCCAACCCCTCCCTTGTTCGCTCGGACACCTCCCAGACGGACGCCGAGCAAGTCCCGTTACGATTTCCTCCCCCGCGGCGGTCGATCCTTCTCGACGAAACCTGCTCGTCGACCTTGACCTGTCCGAGTGTATATAGAAACTTGCCGATCTGTTGGTTGGCGGTCATCTCCGGGTCGGCGCAGTCGTGGTAAAGGTCATAAAGATCATTCAGTTCGGTCGGCCGGTTCGCATTGAGCCAGTTGATCAAATCATGGGTGCCGAAGTGGTCCTCGGCCGCATGAATTCGGTGCGGTTCCGACACACCGTCGAGGACGGCCTCAATCAACCTGCGGTCACGAGCGAATCGAGCCATGAGAACACTCCGAATCCGAAGCTCTGACCTCATTCAATCAGATCCGCTCCACCTGCCAGTATTCGAGATCGACCGGAGTGGGCCGGTTGAAGATGATCAGCATGACCTTGACCAGGCCTCGGGCCTCGATCACTTCCTCGACGGAGCCTTCGAAGTTCTCGAACGGGCCGTCCTTGATTTTGACCCGGTCGCCGCGCTCGACGTCGATCCTCACGCGAGGCGCTTCCTCGGTCTTGGCCGTCTCCTGACCGAGCATCTGACTGACCTCGGTTCCGGTCATCTTCGACGGCGTTCCGTGGGCTCCGACGAAGTCGCCGACTCCCGGAGTTTCCCGGACGACGAACCAGGTCTTTTCGTTCAGCTCCATCTCCACCATGATGTAGCCCGGGTACGTCTTCCGCTCGACGATCCGCTTCTTGTTGTTGCGGATCTCGGTAGTCTTCTCGGTGGGCACCACGATCCTGCCGAAATAGCGCTGAAGTCCTTGAATTTTCACGCGACGTTCGAGGGCGTCGCGGATCGTGTCTTCCCGGGAGCTTTGGACCTTGAGGACGTACCAGACGAGTTCGATCTTCTCGTCGTCATCGTCGAAGGGGACGACCGTGGCGACGGCCGCAGCCGGCTGTGGCGCGGGTGCAGGTTCGGGAGTCGTCGCGGGTGCAGGTTCGGGAGTCGGCACGGGTGCGGGTTCCGGCTTGGCTTTCTTTTTCGCCGGCGATGCGGGCACCTTGTGAATTGCGACTCGCTCCTCGACGGGCGGCGGTGCCGGTGCGTGGGAAGTCGAATGGGGTTCCACAACCCCTCCGTCGCGAGTCAATTCCTCGACTTCGAAAGCGGGCGGGTCCGGGTCGGGTCCGGACATGGGGTCCGGAACTCCCTCGGCACCGGCGTTCAGTTCCGTGTCGCCGGCGGGAGTCATGTTGTCGTCGGTCGAATGACTCATTCGTTACGATCCGGTCCGGGACTCGTCAAACGGCGTGGACAATCCGGTCGTCGTCGCGGGCAAAGCGGGTCGTCGGCCGCGACGCAGGACGGTTCGGAGCCAAACCAAGGGGTGATTTCAACTCACGCAAGAGAACTTCAAAAATCGGAGGATCTTCGTTGAGAGGTCGACCCGGGCAAAAACTGCGGCGGCTTCATTCAACCGGCGTTCGATCCGAACGCGCCGTCGCCACCGAATTTCAGGACGCCGAGGAGCTTGAGCGTGGTGGCCCAGACGTAATCCACGCCGAACAGGTAAACCGACATCAAGGTCACTGTAACTAGCACGACGGAGGTCGCCCGGTAAAGATCCTCGCGGCTGGTCCACGAAACCTTGTTCATCTCGGACTCGGTCGCGATCAAGAACTCCACGAACGGGGGATATTGCACGACCCGGAAAATGAACCAACCGATCAACGCGCCCAGGCCGAGGGCGCCACCGTAACCGGCCCCCGCCCCGTACGAGTCGTTCAGGTTATGAAAGAGCCGATACAGCCCCAGGACCACGACGATCCCGAGTCCGGCGGCGGTATAGATCCGGGCGTGCCGGCCTTGCAAGGGCTTGTAGAGATCAGCGCTGAAGAGGTTCGCCAGGAATTGGGCAAAGCGGCGCATGGATGAGCCGCTGTTTGACGCCCCCCCTTTGGAGGGTTTCGCCGGCTTCGACGCCGTCGTTCCGTCTTTCACCTTGCCCATAGAACTCGTCTCACTTCATGGCGTGGCGTGCGAAGACTGGGAGAACGCGTATCGTTCCGTTCTCAAACGTTTCTTCCGGTCGCGATAAAGCCCCGGAATTACCGAAGACCGAACGGCTTACGGAAACAAACCTTGTTGCCCCGGAACGGAGAGCACGAGCGGAGGGAATCGAACCCCCAACCGCCGGTTTTGGAGACCGGAACTCTACCAGTTGAGCTACGCTCGTAGCGGGTGGTCGTGCCGGGCGACTGGCACCTCGGCGACGTTTGACATCGGACGCCCCGCCCGCCCGGTCTCGCCGGTGCCGCGGGGTCGATCCGTCCCGAATCACTTCTTGCGCGATTCTTTGTGCGGGATATGCTTGCGCTCGCGCCTGCAGTATTTTTTCAGTTCCAAACGTTCGGCGCCCCGGGTCTCTTTTTGGACCCGGTAATTGCGGTCGCCGCACGCGGTGCATTCCAGCCAGACATACTCGCGCATCGCCTGCTCCTGCCTGCGTCGCCGGACCGTCCGCCGGGACAGTCATTCCACCGCAATGGGGTCCGGTCGATTCATACCCCTCAGAACGACCGCGGGCGGCCGCGTCTTCCCGGAAAACTCCGGGAGAAACGACCGCGCCTCGGGCGGGTTGTTCCGACCTCGCCGCGACGGTCCCGGCAGAGCGGCGGTGCTTCTCGTTACCGCCACGTCCGCCGGACCGTCATTCCAGTTCGGTCGGTTCAACCCAAGGTCACAGTACGTCCGTCAACTTGCGTACTTCAACTCAAAACGGGACGTGCGTCAGGCCAAAATCTTGGTCACGACGCCGGCGCCGACCGTCTTGCCGCCTTCACGGATCGCGAAGCGGAGGGATTCCTCCATGGCGATCGGCGTGTGCAACTCCACGGTCATCTTGATGTTGTCGCCCGGCATGCACATCTCGGCTTCGCTGTTGTCCTCGGAGAGGAGGTTCAGCACGGAGCCGGTCACGTCGGTCGTCCGGAAGTAAAACTGAGGGCGGTATCCCTTGAAGAACGGCGTATGGCGACCCCCCTCGTTCTGCGAGAGCACGTACACCTCGGCCTCGAACTTGGTGTGCGGGGTGATCGAGCCCGGCTTGCAGACGACCTGTCCGCGTTCCAGGTCGGTCTTTTCCACGCCTCTCAGGAGGATGCCGACGTTGTCGCCGGCCTGTCCCGAGTCGAGCGTCTTCTGGAACATTTCGACGCCGGTGACGACCGAGTTCTTGTTGGCGTTGAAGCCGACGATTTCGACCGCGTCCCCGACCTTGATGATTCCGCGCTCGATTCGCCCGGTCCCCACGGTGCCGCGGCCTTTGATCGAGAACACGTCTTCGATCGGCATCAGGAACGGCTTGTCGATCGCACGGATCGGCTCGGGGATGTAGTCGTCCATCGACTTGACGAGGTCGAGGATCGGCTGGGCGGCCTTGGCGTCGGTCGGATTCTCGAGCGCCGGGCGGGAGCAACCGCGGGTGATCGGGATTTCATCGCCGGGAAACTTGTAGTGCGTGAGCAGCTCACGGAGTTCCATCTCGACGAGTTCGAGCAACTCTTCGTCATCGACCAGGTCGATCTTGTTGAGGAACACGACCAACGCCGGCACACCGACCTGGCGGGCCAGGAGGATGTGTTCGCGGGTCTGGGGCATCGGGCCGTCGGCGGCCGACACCACGAGGATCGCGCCGTCCATCTGGGCGGCACCGGTGATCATGTTCTTGATGTAGTCGGCGTGACCCGGGCAGTCGATGTGGGCGTAGTGCCGCTTGTCACTCTCGTACTCGACGTGCGAGACGGCGATGGTGACCGTCTTGTTCGCGTCGCGGACCGTGCCGCCCTTGGCGATGTCGGC
>JAYUFP010000059.1:0-2655 GCA_043738665.1 Isosphaeraceae bacterium | reverse complement strand
CCTTCGAGGCTCTTCCCGTTCCTTTCGAGAGGCCCCCGGAAACGCCCGCGGCCGTTTCCGCACCCGAACGCCGCAAGACCACTTTCGGAGGGGCGTTCCTGCTCCTGCCCATTCTCGACGCACTTCCGATCCCGGACGCGACCGGCGGCTGGCCGGACGCCGAAGGAACCAGGGCTGCGGAACTCGTCCGATTCCTGATTTTGGTCAAGTGCCTGGGACCCCTCGCATTTTTTGACCCTCTCTTGCGCGAACTGATGAGCATTTCACCCGACCTCCAGGAATGGGATGTTCTGGAGTGGCAATCCTTTCTCTCGCGTGAAGATCGTTCTCACTTTCTTGAAATTCTCGACCGTTGGTATCTCGACCGCGGCGCGATCACACTTGAAACTCAATCTCTGACCCGCGTCGCCGGAAAGGCGATCCTCCTCGATCACGCGCGCGGCCAATGGCGGAGGATCTTTTCGAGCATTGAGGCCCGCCCCGACAGGATCGCTCGTCATCTTCTCCCCCTCCTCTCTGAGGTTCCTGAAGACGGCCGACTGCTCTGCGGCGGCGAGTGTCGTCATGCTCTTCTCGAAGAATTTTCAAAAATCCCGCGGAACGAGGGCAGGGTCGTTTTGGAAGAGAATGATTCACTCGACGCGTCAACATTTCAAAGCGAAGAACTGGAGTTCTTCAATCCCGACCGCCTCAAGGTACTCTCGTATGCGACGGACCGAACGTTCACCCTGTCCGCGCAAGGAGTCTTGCGTTCGTTCGCCTGGGGCCTTCCCGGCTTCAGCGGATCGAGGATCCCGTTCCTGCGGGCCAACTTCCTCGATTTCCCCGCAAGCCTCGAAGACCAGCCCGACCGCCGCCTCGTCCGCATGGGCCACCCGCCGCTGGGAGTGATCCTGAACATGACGGGGAAAAGTCGCGAGACGTACCGGGTCAGTTGGCTCGGCGGGAATCCGTTCACCCTGTTCCCGGAGGCGTGATGGAACATGATCGCCAGGAGACCGACCGTCGACCCGAGCGTACCGTCCACGACGCCGGTTCATCCGGCCACGCGGTCGCGACGCCGGCTCCAGCCGCCCATTCGTTCTTGCGGCTTCAAGACTCCCTTGGCAATCGCGGCGTGTCGCGCCGGCTCCAGGCCAAGCTGGCGGTCAGTCAGCCCGGAGATCCATTGGAGGTCGAGGCGGACCGGGTTGCGAATCTGGTGGCCGATTCCCCCCGCGGCCCGGCCCGGACTTCTTGCGCCTGTGGGCCTTCGAGCGAGGAATGCGAAGAATGCCGGATGAAGCGGGCGAAGGGGGCCACCTCGCTCCGGCGGCAGGCCGGTGAGGCAGTGGGTGGGGGCGGAGTTCACGCACCTGCGGTCGTTCACGAAACGCTTCGCTCCCCAGGCCGCCCGCTCGAAGGTTCGGCCCGCGCCGACATGGAGGGTCGGTTCGGCCAGGATTTCAGCGGGGTTCGGATCCACACCGACGAAATAGCGGCGCGGTCGGCGACCTCGGTTAACGCACTGGCGTACACGGTCGGCGACCATGTCGTGTTCGGGCACGGCCAGTACACGCCCGACTCTGGCTCTGGGCGGCGTCTCCTCGCCCACGAACTCACGCATGTGTTACAGCAGGGGCAGCAAGACGCCGTCGAGCCGATCGTCAGACGTCAAACCCCCAAGACGGGCGATAATCAAGGCAACGCCCCACCGTCCGGTCCGGCTTCCACTCCTGGTGCTGCGCCACCGGGGGCCGCTCCCAAACTTGTCAAGCCGCCCGACCCCAAGGGCGAACTTGTGGTGCATGTCGACACGAACGTCACGTTCTCCGAAAGTCGGGATTACGTGCGCTTTCAGCTTGAGAAATTCTACTCGGAACAGGGTTCCGCGCGAATTGGAATCTTCATCGCGCCGCACACGCTCTACCACTTCGGCTCGGGGCTTGGCCCGTTCATTGGCCCTCCTCTCGCGGCCCCGACCCCGGAACGTGACGCTTACCTGAAACGGGTGGTCGCGCTGGTCCACTCCGAGGTGATCGCGCTCCGAGGCAAATGCGAAACGTTCGCCGCCGACTTCGAACGTCGCGCGGTGGATAAACTCAACGAAATGCTCAACGCGAGCAAGGAGAGGGTGGAGAAGGAGCGCGACCGATACGGCGTGAAGAAAAAGGGCTCCGTCCCTTCGGTCGAGTCCGGAAAGGAGACGGAAGATCTCACCCGCCGGGCGCGCGACCTGCTCGCCAAGCAAGCCCAGGTTCTCACCGCCAAGGCCGAATACCAGCGTGCTCAGCCTTACGGCCCCCACGGCGAATTGCCGCCGGGCGGCGCGCCGGTCAAGGCGGAGGAGGACGCCAAGGCAGCCGCCAAGGCGAAGTACGAGGCCGCGCATCGGACTTATGACCTCGCGCGCGGCGAGGCCGAACGGCGACACCCGATCATGGTCAGCTACGGCCTGGCAGCCGAGGGCGGCAACACCGCCGAGATTCTGGGCAAGCTCGGCTCGACCTCGTCGACCACCCAGGCCGAGACCCTCGCGGCGGAGATCGACAACAAGCTCGACAACATCGAGACGATGCGGAAAAAGGTCAGAAGCGACCACTCTAGAATCTGGCAACTCGATGCGGTCACCGAGGCCACCAAGACGTATCCCGACATCAAGTCATACAAGGGCCT